>JAUZPC010000086.1 GCA_030706105.1 Bacteroidota bacterium
AATTTATTTTATTAATATTTCAGTTATTCTAATGTATGGCCATTCGTGAGTTACAGCCCAATTTTGATCTCGGATTAATCTTATGATATCACAAAAGGCTAAATGTATTTTTTTTAATGATTCTACTTTGAGAATATATAAATAGTACATATCGATAAGATGTTATTTAAAACAAAAAGCCCAACTTTCATTGTGGCTTTGTTTTGTCCCTCAAAGGGTGAAACTTGCATCCCGAAAGCTTTCGGGATGACAGCCGAATATTAAATCTCTAATTCTCCATTTATAAATCTATCCAACATAACTTTACTTGTCCATGACTTTAGTTTTAGTTCAGCTCTATGCGCTTTTTCTTTTGTTGGATATTCCTTAATAAATACTATTTTCAAAGGGCGGTACCGTGAAGTAAAGCCTTTTTCAAACGTATTATGATAACCCAGTCTCTTCTCGGGGTTTGCAGAAATTCCGATGTAGTTTTTATCAGCAGTTTTAGATTTGAGAATATATAAAAAGTAACTCAGAGCATAAGGGCAGGGTAAAGAGACCGTGTGAAAATAGGAACAAAAATTATTTGTCCCGAGATATTTATACGTAAAGGCATTCAATGCAGCTTCATCCCTCCCATTTTAGGGGAGGGACCGAGGGAGAGGTCAATTTGCAGTTTATTTAAGCCCGGATCCCCCTATATCCCCCTTACAAAGGGGGATAACTGGATTTTCACACAGTCTCTAAAACCTGGGGGTTAATGCTCCGTCCCGCCTAGTCGGGAAACTTGCATTCTGAAAGCTTTCAGGGTGCAAGCTAAAATACTTAACTCTGGTTATTGCGAATTTTCATCAATTGAGTCTGTAAAGCAACTTCTAAACATCCGTACAAGCATTAACTCTTTGTTGCGGGAGCATCTCCTATTATTTTATTCCATCCGGCAATCTCTTTTTTTACTAAATCCGGATTAGGTGACCCGACGGTTATTTTCCGCTTAAGGGAAGCTGCTAAATTAAATATTGCAAATACTGACTCATTAAAATGCGGATCGAAAGTATGCAGCTCTGTAAGGGTTAATTGATTCATCTTTTTATTGTTCTTTTCACAATATCTTACAATTTCACCAACTATATGATGTGCTTTCCTGAACGGTACATCCTGCAATACCAGCCAATCCGCCAGGTCGGTTGAAAAAATGAAACTTCCTTCAAGTTCTTTGCTAAATCGATCAGGCTGCAGGGAACAATTTTGCAGAATAAGCTGCACTACGCATAAAGAGTCATAATATGTTTGTGCTGAATTAAACAAAGGCTCCTTATCTTCCTGTAAATCACGGTTATAGCTTAACGGAAGTCCTTTAATTAATGTTTTAAGTGCCATATCCTGTCCCAGTACCCGGGCGGTTTTACCGCGCAACAATTCAGCCAAATCGGGATTCTTTTTCTGCGGCATCAGTGAAGACCCGGTAGAAACAGCATCACCCAGTTTTATAAAATTCCATTCCTGCGATGACCAGATGATTATTTCTTCAGCAAACCTGGAAAGGTGCAGCATCCCGACTGAACAGGAGTGTACGAAATCAATAATGAAATCCCTATCCGAAACAGCGTCAAGCGCATTTTTAGCAATTGAAGCAAACCCCAGCGTTTCGGCAGTATGGTATCTGTCCAACGGTATTGTTGAGCCGGCAAGCGCACCTGAACCAAGAGGGGACTGGTCACTTTCTCCAAAGACGAAAGCAAACCGTTTATAATCCCGCTCCAGCATTTCAACATATGCAAGCAGATGAAAGGCAAAAGATACAGGCTGTGCCTGCTGCATGTGAGTATAACCGGGCATAATTACTTCTGTAGTATCTGCTGCAAGTGCAACCAGAACAGACTGCGTCTGCCTGATTGCCTGCATTATTAATAATGAATGCTTTTTTGCCCAGAGCCGGACATCGGTAATAACCTGATCATTACGGCTTCTTCCTGTGTGTAATTTTCCTGCGGTATCACCGATACAAGATGTCAGTTTACTTTCAATTGCCGAGTGAATGTCCTCAAATTCATTCTTACCGGGTTTCCATTTCCCTTCCGAATACTCATAACTTATGGTGTCCAATCCATCTACAATCTGTTTATATTCAGATTCCTTCAGGATCCCGATTTTTTTAAGCATTGAGGCGTGAGCAATGCTGCCGGCAATATCTTCATCAAATAGTAAACTGTCAAATTCAATAGATGAGCTGTACTTAAGTGCTGTATCATTAAGCCCTGAAGTAAACCTGCCGCCCCAGAGTTTCATACAAGTGCTCTTTGGCTTTCTGCCGCCTTGTTAACTTTTGTTAAGGTTTTATATGGCAAACCGTACAAAGTCAAAAATCCTTCGGCTGCTTTGTGGTCAAATGAATCATCTTCAGTATAGGTAGCAAGTTCTTTATTATAGAGGCTATATTCCGAGCTGCGTGAAAGTACGTTTATGTTACCCTTGTACAGTTCCAATACAATGGTCCCGGTAACGTGTTCCTGTGTTTTATCAACAAAATCCATTAACGCATCGAACAGCGGTGAAAACCAGAGTCCGTCATATATCAGATTAGATATTTTGTTAGAAACATTTTGCTTATAACGGAAAGTCTCTTTATCAAGAGTGAGCTTTTCAAGTTCGCTATGTGCATTGTGCAACAATACGGCAGCAGGGGCTTCATATACTTCCCTGGATTTTATCCCGACTACTCTGTTTTCAATTACATCCATTCTGCCTATGCCGTGTTTTCCGCCAAGCTGATTTAGTGTTTTAACTATTTCAAGAGGTGACAGCTTAAAGCTGTTAATTGATACCGGGACTCCCTTAAAGAACTCAAGGGAAACAGTTTCAGCTTCTTCCGGGGCATCCTTTGGGTTAACGGTAATCATATACGCGTCTTCCGGCGGTGGAATGGTGGGATCTTCAAGCATGCCGCACTCTATTGCTATGCCGAAAATATTTTCGTCAATTGAATAAGGTTTTTCCTTATTCACTTTTACGGGAATATTATTTTCCAGAGCATAGTCGATTTCTTCTTCACGGCTTTTGAACTCCCATGACCGGAGAGGAGCAAGTATTTCTAAATGTGGTGCAAGTGTCTGTATGCCTACTTCAAAACGGACTTGATCATTTCCTTTTCCCGTGCAGCCGTGCGCAATTACATCCGCATTTTCAGCCAGCGCAATGTCAACCATAAGTTTTGCCAGCAGCGGCCGGCCGATGGCGCAAGCCATTGGATAAACGCCTTCATACAAAGCACTTGCTTTTAACGCTTTCCATGCATAACCCGTTAAGAACTCTTCACGCAGGTCTATTACGTATGATTTTGAGGCGCCTGTTTTTTTTGCCTTATCTTCAAGATTTTCTATTTCATCTGTCTGCCCAAGGTTTCCGGTTACGGTAATAAGTTCAGCATCATATTTATTTTTAAGCCAATGCACCATTATTGAGGTATCTAATCCGCCTGAATATGCAACAACTATTTTCTTCTTACTCATGTATTAATGTTCCTTTATTTTACTTTGCGACCGGGATTTTCGGTCATTAACTTTTTAATAAAATCTATTATTACAGGCACGTTTTCTTTCTTGTTCGGTATTACAAGCAGGGTGTCGTCACCGCCGATTGTACCCATAATTTCCTCTTTATTCAAACGGTCTATAAAATGCGCAACACCCTGCGCCCTGCCGGCAAGTGTTCTAACAACAACCATTGTTTCGTTGTGCTGGATGCTCAGAATTTCAAAACCGATAAGTTTTGCAATTTGGTTGCCGCTTTCATCTGGATCCAGCATATAGCATACATTACCCTGCACAAAAGCACGTACTACCCCCAGTTCTGCAAAATCGCGGCTCATCGTGGCCTGAGTAATTGCAAATCCTTCTTTTTTTAGAAGACGAAGGAGATCGTCTTGATTTGATATACTGTATGTTGAGAGTAATTCTTTTATCCGGCCCTGACGCTTCAGTTTATTCGGCATTTTATTATCCTTCCTTTATCAAAATAGTTTCACATAGTGAATTCAAGATACCTGATAATTTATCAATAAATATGCCGATATCAAATACGTCTATGATAAAAGGGGGGAGCAAGCGTAATGTGTTGTTCCCGGCTGTGCCCGTAACAACGCCGGACGCAAGCAGCAGGGAAGCGATTTCTTTCACTTCTACAGTCTCAATTATTTCAATTCCAACCATAAGCCCTTTACCCCTTATGGCCTTAATCAGGGGATGCTGAAGTGCGTGCAGTTTAGCCATAAGGAAACCTCCCAGAGCTTCAATATCGGTCAGAGTTTCAGGGGTCATAAGTTCAAGCACAGCGGATGCAGAGGCCAGGGAGATTTGGTTACCGCCAAAAGTTGAACCGTGGCAGCCGGGTTTAATACATGCTGCAACTTTATCATTACAAATAACTCCTCCAAGGGGTAAGCCGTTGGCAATTCCCTTAGCGAATGAAATTACATCGGGCAGCACATCGTAATGCTGATAGCTGAAAAATTTTCCTGTCCTTCCGATCCCCGTTTGAACTTCGTCAAAAATTAACAGCAGATTTTTCTCATTGCAGATATTCCGTAATTCTTTTATGTAGTTCTTATCAGCTTCTATAATTCCATTTTCGCCCTGAATGACTTCTAAAAATACGGCACAGGTATTTTCCGTAACCGCATTTGCAATAGCATTAATGTCATTAAAGGGAACGTGTACAAAACCCGGTAATAAGGGGGCAAAACCATTCCTGACTTTTGCCTGCCCTGTCATGCTTAATGCACCCATTGTTCTGCCGTGAAAACTTCCCTCCGTTGCAATAATTTCATATCTGCCGTTTCCCCGCATTCTGGCAAATTTTATTGCTGCTTCATTTGCTTCCGTACCGGAATTGCAGAAAAAAACTTTATCAAGACCTGAGAATTTGCATAATCCGGCGGCTACAGTTTCCTGAAGGGATATTTCGAACAGGTTAGATGTATGCCATATGTGGTTAAGCTGATTTTCCACGGCAGTTTTAATGGCAATATGCTGATGTCCAAATCCGGTTACAGCAATACCGCTTAAAAAATCAAGATACTCCTGCCCTTTAGTATCATAAAGATACTTGCCTGAACCGGAGGCAAATTCCATGCTGTACCGGTTATAATTTTTTAAAACGTGATTATTTATTATTGTGTCATGCTTGCTCATTGATTATCCATGTTCCAAATAAATTGTTAAAAGAAAAAGTGTTTGTATCTGCAAAGGCGTTTTCAGATCCAATCCAAATCTTCCGGACACCATTGTTTAGTAATTTCATACAGCTTTCCAGTTTTGGTATCATGCCGCCTGTAATCTCACCTCCGGCAATACCGGAGTTAATAATTGGAGAGTTTAACAAATGCTGCACCTTACCGTTAAGCTTTACACCTGCAACATCGGAAAGAAACAATACTGAGCCTGCACCTATGCACTCCGCAAGACACTCGGCAAAAACATCAGCATTCACATTCATCAGATTGCCGTCTTCATCGCGGCAAACGCTGGAAAACACCGGAATGGCATTGGCGGAAAGCAGGGAATGAAGCCATTTGGGTGAACCAACGGCGCGCGGAAAACCTACCCTCCCAAGTTCGGGTTTTAAATTATCTGCTACGAATAAACCCATATCTATGCCGGAAAGCCCTATTGAGTCCAATCCATTTGCTTGCAAATAGGCAATAACTTTATGGTTTAGAAGTCCGGACTGCACGGCAGTTACAACGTCCATAATTTTTGGAGTGGTAACGCGCTGGCCATTAATGAACTCCACATTACAATTGAGTTTTTCCGACCATTCCGATATGGCAGTTCCGGCACCGTGCACAATTATTAAACCGTCACAGGAGTCCTTAATGTCTTTTATCCTTTGCGCCCAGGTTTCATCGCTGCAAAAATTTTCAAGCACTTTACCGCTTAATTTTAATATTACGTTTTTTTCTTTCATGATCTGTACATTGCATTTATTTTGATGTAATTCTGGGAAAGGTCACAGGTCCACCACGTAGTTGAACTATCACCGGCCTGAAGATCAATAGTAACAGTATAAGAATCCTTTATAAGAATTTCTTTTGCTTTTACCTCATCAAGAACAATTTCATAATCCGGCATAAAAACAGGCAATTCATCAAAATAAATGGAAACCTTAGCCGGGTTAAATTCCGCACCGCTGTTACCGGCGGCGGAAAGAATTCTGCCCCAATTTGCATCTTCTCCGTAAAATGCAGTTTTAACAAGTGGGGAATTTGCTATCCCTTTAGCCACCAGATTTGCTTCCGAAAGAGACTTAGCGTGTTTAACATCTAATTGGATAAGCTTTGTTGCTCCTTCTCCGTCAACAACAATTGCTTTTGCCATTTCTTTGCAGATTGAAGTAAGAGCTTCCAGAAAAAGAGAATAATCTTTTGTATTTTCAGTTATGTTGATTTCCGATAACCCGTTTGCCAGAAGGATTACCATATCATTTGTACTGGTATCTCCGTCAACCGTTATCCGGTTAAATGAAATATTAACTGCTGCGGAAAGCAGTTGCTGCAACACAGGTTTTTCAATCTTTGCATCGGTGGCAATAAATCCCAGCATTGTTGCCATATTAGGCATAATCATTCCGCTTCCTTTGCAGATGCCGCCTATTGTTACTTTTCCGGTGGAAAGTTTAACCGTTACTGCGTATGATTTAATTTTCAAATCGGTTGTTAATATTGCTTCAGCAGCTTTAAGACCACCTGAAGCGGAAAGCAAAGGAACTATTTTATCAATGCCTTTCTTTATCTTTTCAACAGGAAGTTTTACCCCGATAACACCGGTTGAGCTTAGAAGGGTTTCTTCTGAAGATATTCCAAGCTTCGCCGCACAGTAATTCCGTGTATCGTAAGCATCAGAAAAGCCCGGATCACCGGTGCAGGCATTAGCATTCCCTGAATTTATTAGGATGGCACGAATTGTCTGTCCTGTTTTAATGCTGTTCTGAGAAATAACGGTAGGTGCAGCTTTTACTTTGTTTAATGTAAATGTTCCTGCTGCAGTACAAGGCGCTTCAGAATAAATGAGTGCAAGATCTTTTTTAGCTTTTTTAATACCGCTGAAGATGCCTGCTGCTTTAATTCCTTTTACGGATGTTATTGAACCTTCTTTAAGAAATTGCATGGCAGTACTCCTTTACTTTTAATCCTGTAGTTTCATCCCATCCATATAGTATATTCATATTTTGAATTGCCTGGCCGGCGGCGCCTTTTACCAGATTATCAATTGCAGAAATAACTATTACCTTTTTCTCCTCAACTGCAATAAAAATATCACAAAAATTAGTATCAATAACCCATTTCAATTCCGGAGGAGCCTTCCGCAAACGGACGAACGGTTTTGCATCATAAGCCTTCTTATATACAGAAAGGACATCCTCAACATCAATACTTTCCCTAAGATGAATTGAAGTAGTTGCATAAATGCCCGCAGCTACCGGCAATAAATGAGCAGTAAATGAAAATGGGGCGCAGAATTTATGGCTATAGAGCATCTGTAAAATTTCAGGTTCATGGCGATGCTTATTTACGGAATATGCCTTAACGTTTCCGCTCATTTCACTAATCATTAGGTCCTGACGGGGGGCTTTTCCTGCACCGCTTGTTCCGGAATAAGCAACAGTACTAACAGAAAGTATGTTTTCTGAAAAATTTTCTGCAAAAGGCAAAAGCGCCAGAAGTACCGCGGTTGGATAGCAGCCGGGATTGGCTATTAATTGTGTATCTTTATATTTCTCCGCCGGCAAAAAGTCAGCCAGTCCATATACTTTGGAATTTAGCAGATACACCGATGTATGTTCTAAGTTATACCATTGCCTGTAAAGTTCCTCAAAATCAAGACGATAGTCTCCGCCAAGATCGATAACTGTTTTCCCGTTATCTATAAGTAACGGTGTATATTTTAATGAATGACCGTGAGGAAGTGTAACAAAATAGACATCGTGCTCCAGAGATATATCATTGATAGATTTGATTTTTATATTTTCAACTGTATCCGCAAGATCGGGAAATAAATTCCAAAGAGATTCTTCTGCTGTTGAGTTTGCATAAACTTCAAAAGAGGATATATAAGGATGCTGATGACAAAATTGTATGAGTTTTTTCCCGGTATATCCAGTCCCTCCAAGTAATCCTACAGATAGCATATTCGCTCCTAATAATGTAAACATTTGCTTAAACTAATTAATAAACTGACTAAACAATCATTTTATAGGTTTCAAAAATAGGGAGTTTGAAAAGACGGATCAAATAAAATATGTAGTCTAATGCTAATTATTTAAATAATAGTGAGGTTTTATGCAGGATTATGCATAATTATGCACAATTAATTATATTTTAACCCGGCACCTTAAATATATTGCTGAGTAAATAAGTACTTTTATACTTGGGGTTGATATAACATCAACAGAATTCGCTGTTTTTATAGTTAAGGATATGCTTAAAATACAAATGCCATTATCTGCATGATTGATAATTAAATAGAACAGAGATGAAGGGTGTTATGATAATCCAGTCTCTTTTGACGGTTTGCAGAAATTCCGATGTAGTTTTTATCAGCAGTTTTAGAATTTCGCCCCGAATCGTCTTGCGACTTCATTCGGCCTGCCACTATGTGGGGCTACAGATAAGGGGCTCAATTGTATTAAATTTGTATATCCATATGCTTTATTATTTCTTTTTTGAATCAATAATTATTACTCATTTAATGGTTTGGTTAAATTGCCAATAGTAAAGGCATTCAATGCAGCTTCATCCCTCCCATTTTAGGGGAGAGATCGAGGGAGAGGTCAATTTGTAGTTTATTTAAGCCCGGATCCCCCTTTTTCCCCCTTACGAAGGGGGATAAACCAAACCGGTTGGTTGTTCGCACAGTCTCTTTAACTGGACAAATTAAATAATAACTCAATTTTTTGCTATCCTGTTTATTCTAAATTGCCACTAGATTTATCTAGTGGGCTTGTATATAACAGGACACCGCATCAGGCTTTAGCCACAGTATGATGTCCAATTATCTATTTATTTCTGTGAATTGCAATAATGCAAAGGAAAAAATTTATTGGACATAAAGAGTAGTCCGCATAAATAATCTGTGGCTAAAGCCGGGAGATTATTTTTCGCTCTTCTTATCCACTAGATGAATCTAGTGTCAAATTAAAGAGAAGTTTTAGGTGCTCCGTCCCGACTAGTCGGGAAACTTGCAACCCGAATGCTTATTGG
>JAUZPC010000087.1 GCA_030706105.1 Bacteroidota bacterium
ACATCCAAAGCAACAATATCAAGCTCGCCTTTATTGCTGCAATGGTAATTTTGATCCAAAATTTTATAACCATTCCGGGTTAGAAATTCGCAGGCAAGTTCTTCACTTATTTTGCCTTTTTCTCTTCTATTATCCATTGACCAAAAAAAATAAAGAAACAATTATGTAATTGAAATATAATCTGAAACAAATTCAAGTTCAATCTCTTGCTAATCCCACTCTACGGAATAAATATCTCCTTCTGACTTTATGGGGCAATAATATTTTTCAAAAAGGATTTCCTATGCAGACAGCACGCACCATATTGTTTAATAAGGGTAATATGTTCCCTCGTTCCGTAGCCTTTGTTTTTCTCCCAATTATACTCAGGGAATCTGACAGACAGCCTCTTCATAATTCTATCCCTTGTAACTTTTGCAAGGATGGATGCAGCAGCAATTGAAAAAGACTTAGCATCTCCGCCTATGATTGTTTTAACAGGTATTAAGGAATCACAAGCTTTATTACCGTCTATCAAAACAAGATCGGGCGGAATATTTAATCTGACTATACAAGTTTTCATTGCAAGTAAAGTAGCCTGCAAAATATTTATTCTGTCAATCTCCCAATTAGTAACAGCCGTAATTGAATAGGCCTTAGCTTTTGAGATAATAAGCGGATAAAGTTCTTCCCTTCTAGTTTCCTTTATTTTCTTTGAATCATTTATTCCTTCAATGAACGTTTCAGAATCAAATATTACTGCAGCAGCTACAACCGGGCCGGATAAAGGGCCGCGCCCTGCTTCATCAACTCCTGCAATTAGTTTTATTCTGCCGGTAAGAAATGAGTTATCAAAATTTTTCATTGTCCTGCTATTATTGCAATCAGCCCGATCAACATATCCAGTTTCAAGATGCTGCTTACTTTTTTTAATGTGTCAATGTTGTAACTATCATATAATAATTTTATTGAATATACCAGTAAAGGATTCAAAATTAAATTTACAATAACAGTATATTCAATTCTATATATTTTAAATACAAATGGGATATTTACACTTAGGATAAGCACAAATATCAAGAGGAAGATTAAATTTCTTGTAAATTTTTCCCCATATCCGGAAGGAATTGTAATCACTCCGTTTTTTTTATCCCCCGGGACATCAATATTATCTTTTACAATCTCCCTTATCAGGTTTATTAAGAATGCAAACCCGGCCGGAATAATAACGGGGTATATATTATTTACTGCTGCCCCGCCAAAGATAAACGCCAACCCTGTCATAAGTGCAACTGTTATATTACTAATCGCAATTATTTTTTTAAGTATGTATGAATATAAATACAGCAATACTATGGTTACGCATAATATGATAATTGCAGTATTAGTTAAGATAACCGAAAGAATTAACGCTGCTGCATTAAGAGCCAAATAGAGCACATAAGCGTTTTTAATATCAATTTTCCCCGATGGGAGAGGCTTAGCAGACCTGTTTATTTTGTCGGCTTCTACATCAAAGATATCATTTATTACGTTACCTCCCGCCGCAGTAAGTGCCCCTATCAGGGCAGCGGCCAGGGCAATAATCAAATTAGCATTACTTTTTGCTGCTATCAGATATGCAGCAAATATTGTTACCGCGGTGATAAAAGCGTTTAATGGCCTGCAGAGTGAGATATAATATTTTAATTGTTTAAGCATAATTAAAATTCATTGATAATTCCGAAATGAATTTTCCCGGTTGAGAAAGTATCTCCTTTGCCCAAAGCATAACTTACTGCCAATATCCCGAGTTTTGTTTCCAGACTCAAACCCAGCCCATATCCCATCCTGAAGCCTTCGGTTTTTTGAATGTTTCTTGACGCATCTTCTTTTCTCAGGAAATAACCTGTATCATAAAAACCAAAGAAATAACTTCTCTTAGTAAGCAGCAGCCTATACTCCAGGTTAGACCAGAATATTCTGGAGCCGAGAAATTGATTTTCCGTGTAACCGCGTAAAGTTGAAGTACCGCCCAGTTTATACAAGTCGCTTATCTCAAAGAAATCTCCTTTTAATTCTCTTGCGTGCGTGCCAATGGCAAGAACCTGCGTAGTAAATGGATTCCAGAAGAAAGAGAAATCCAGTGTAATCCGCTGCAGACTGCTTTTCAGATCCATTCCCGGCGTAAGAAAATATGCCGGCCCGTTTATTTTTTTACTGGAGTAAGAGTATGAATTTGCAAACAGCAGCCCTGAAGTAGGAGCATAAGGATCGTCGCGGGTATCTATGCTTAGAGATACCCCGGTAACAATGGAATTGCTGCTATATACTGTGAATCTTGTACTGTCTTCCGTGTTTGGATAAATATCTTCAGATGAAATAGTGAATGCAGCCGTCATAATATCTGAAGCAAGGTACTCTACAGTACCGTCAAATCTTCTCTGCACATAACTTGAATCCTGCTTCTTTTGAAATAATCCCACTGTAATGTTAAATGGATATGAGAAGAGCCAAGGCTCCAGATACTTAAGCTCAAGCTCCTGTGAAGATTTATTTAATTGCTGCCACCTAAAAGCGAACGCTCTCCCAGTGCCAAATAAATTCCTCAAATTAACGTTTACAAGGCCGGTAACATATCCCTTAACTCCTGGTGAAGTTCCGGGGATGTACCCAATAATTCCGTCGAAATTGTTAGTAACTTTTTCTTTTACTTCTACCTGAAGAACTCCTCTTCCCTTTTGATCGATATAATAACCGGGCACTGCCACAGGGTCAAAAAAACGGAGTTTGTTAAGTTTGCGCGGCAGATCATCTATCCTTTTTTGTATATATCTTTCACCACTGTTAAGCCGCAGTTCCCTTAAAATTACAAAATCTTTAGTCTTAGTGTTCCCCTTAATCTCCACTCTGTCAATATTGTTAGGCGTCCCTTTGTCTAAGTTTAAGAGCGCTTCAATGCTTGTTTCATTTTTTACCGAATCCCTGACAAGGTTTAACGATACAATTATTATTTTGGCAAACGGGTATCCGTTATTCTCATAGAAAGTAAGGCTTTGGGAAATGTTATCTTCCAGCTCATACTTATTAAAGCTCCTGTTCACAAGAAATTCAAATTTGGGGATAATGCTTATGCTGTCAACCTTTTCAGCATTCAAATATTTAATCTGTTTAAGGTTGGCTCTTTCCCCTTCATCAATTGAAATTATAAGTTCCGCCGAAGTTGTATCTGTTATTATTAAGCGCGAACTATCCAGCCTGGCATCAAAGAATCCATATTTTTGTATCTCGGAATAAATATTTTTTTTAACTGCATCCAGCACGGCAGGCGTAACTTTGCTCCCCTGTGGAACACGTGCAAAATCCGTTATTTCCGAATTAGAGAAATATTTATTACCGGTTATTTTTACATTTTTAATAACCTGCGGGAAAGAAAAAGTAGAGAACCAAAATAAAATAATAAAAAATATTTTATTGGGGGCGGTCATCAATTAATTTCATTTTTTTACCTGATGATACAACACTAATTTGTTCTTTTAGAGCTTCCATGGAATCCATATTAACTTTGCATGTCTCCAGTGAAGCAGCATTAAGCGCGCCTGCAGCAGTTGACATTTTAACTGTTTCCATAAAGGTAAGGTCTTTATGCCAGCCATACGCTAAACCGGCTGTAAACGCATCCCCGCTGCCCGTAGAATCCTTAGTCTCTACCTTCAACGGAGTAATCTCATAATGGAAATCGAAGTTGGATGCATAAATTTTTTCTTTGCCATCTGTAAGATATGCCTGCTTTACTCCCTTTTTATAAAAGAAGTCCAGCAATTCATATTTATCACTTTCACTTTCTACCGGCATACTTAATGATGAAGCAATTTCATCCAGATTATTGTGCAGAATTGTTGGTGTGTTTTCAATACAGGCTGCCAGATGTTTTCCGTACGTATCGCAGATTGACACCTTATCATATTTATTTGCCATACTAATTCCATAAGGAAAAATATCATCAGTATTGCTGCAAAGTGAACTTCCGGAAAACACTACTATCTCGCAATTCTGAATCATCTTGTCCAGTTTTTCTTTGAACAAATCAGATTCCTCTTGTGATATTATAGGGTTTTTTTCAAAATAAGTTGTAACCGTATTATTTCCCTGGTTAATAATTACGGACGCATATCTGGTCTGCTCTTTAGTGCTAATAGATGTAAAATCAATATGTTCACTATAAAGCAGTTCTTTATAAATTTTTCCGTTAAGACCGCCAAGCATTGTAAAAGCAAAGTTCTTTTGTCCAAGTGCAGAGAGCTGCCGGCTTACGTTTAGCCCTTTGCCGCCTGCTCTTAATTCAGGTCTGCCGCCCCTGTTATTGGCTCCAACTTGTGTACTGTTAAAAGTTAATCTTCTTTCCAAAAGGGGACTAATAGTTACTGTTAAAATCATTTATTTCCTATTTTCTATATCTAAAATCATCACCTGTCATAGGAGTAATCAATCTGTAATCTCCAAAACCGGTCTCATCCATAAAGACAAATTGTCTGTTTATATTATAATACTCCCAAATCTCGTAAGGTTTGGAGTCATATTCAAATGGATGTCTGTCTATGTTGTTAGGCAGTCCCATAATTATTGAGACCATACCTCTATCGCTTCTCCAGCCTTCCATATAAGTTGTAAAATGCTCATTGGCATAATTAATTCTACGGTAGTACTCATCAAAAACTTCATTTTCTTCAGTTGAGGGGACAGGGTCCTTTTTCTTCCAAAACTCCAAATAAAGTTTTAGCTTTTCATCTTTGTTAGCGGCATCCTTAAATGCTTTCATCTCCTTGTCAGTTGCTATATAAACAAGCTGGGCAATAGCTTTATCTAAATCTTTAATATTCTCCGGAACACCTGACCATCTTGAGAAAAACATTTTAACAGTTGAGGCTAAAACCTTTTTGTCCTTGTCCATTACTTCTACTTGAATTAAGTATTTGCCTAAACTGAAAGAAGAATCTTTTATTGAATAGAAAATCTGTGTCTTCCCTGAATCCAATTTCTTTGTAGTATTCTCTATATAGAATATCTTATTACTTTCATCCGCAACCTTATAAACTATTGAAACGGTAGTATCCTTTTTTGAATAGACCTCAAAGAAAAGTGGAATACCTTTTTTTTGGGAGTAAACATTTCTTGTAATATTGGGAACAATTCTATTGGTTCCGCCCACATTAGACATGCTTGAAATAAGCATAATATCACTGCAGATTATTTCACCATTCATGTCCCTGACCGTAAACTGACTTTCAGAAGAGATTGGATTTTTAGTTTCTCTGTCTTCTACTTCGGTACGTACCGTATATTTGCCAGGAGCAACATAAAAAGAACGAAGGCTGATGTTACTGTTATTTCTGGACAAAGTATTGTCAAAACCCGGTGCATTTACTTTTTCATTCCATGTTTTTTCGGAAATTAATTTATCTTTATTTTCGTCAAATATGGAAACACTGATGGAATAATTAGATACCAATCCTTCGTTAGACACAACAAACTGCATCTCTTTATAAGGGACCGAAACAAAGACGTCCAGTCTTGTCTGCCCTTTTTGGTCAGAGGCAAAGTTCAGGAAATCCTGGTAGTATCTGGCGCGTTGAATAGAGCTAATCTCTCCATTAGTTTTTTCTTTTTGGGCAAATACCAGTCCGCAAAATAGAACTACAGAACATAATATAATCCGGTACATCTTTTACCTCCTTAAGAATCCGTATAAGTCATACTCGTCATAATCGTTTATAATAACATTATAAAAATTACCGGGTTTCAGAACTCCACCGTCCACAGGGATAAGTATCTCCCCGTCAACTTCGGGCGCATCTCTATATGATCTTCCTACGTAAAATTCTCCTTCTTTTCGTTCAATTAGTACACTAAGTTCTTGATTAATTAAATTTTTGTTCTTTTCTAAAGATATATCTTTTTGAATTTCCATCAAGATATTTTTTCTGTCTTCTTTTTCTTCTTCAGGAATAGGATCTCCTAAAATAAAGCTGCTTGTACTCTCTTCCTGTGAGAAAGTGAAAACTCCGGCCCGTTCAAATTTTTCTTCTTCAATGAATTTACAAAGTTCTTCAAAATCTGCCTTAGTCTCGTTAGGATAACCGGTTATAAAAGTAGTTCTGATTACTACGTTTTCTATCTTATTTCTTAATTTTTCTATAAGCTTTCTGGTTGCCTTAGCAGTTACGCCTCTTCTCATGGATTTAAGTACGTTGTCTGAAATATGCTGTAAAGGTATATCTATATAATTTAACACTTTGGGATTTGCAGCAATGATATCAATTACATCGTCAGGAAAATTACTTGGATAAGCATACATTAGCCTAATCCATTCAATTCCTTTTATTTCGCTTAAATTATTAATTAATTCAGACAGATTTCTTTTTCCATATAAATCTATTCCGTATGACGTAGTATCCTGAGCTATCAGAATCAGCTCTTTAGTTTTATTAGCAGCCAAAAACTCTGCTTCTTTAATAAGCTGATCCATCGGCCTGGTAACATGCTTCCCTCTTATTAAGGGGATTGCACAAAAAGAACACGGATGGTCACAGCCTTCTGAAATTTTCAAATAAGCAGAATGAGCTTTTGTGGTTATAACCCTTTCACCAAGAAGTTCCTTTTTAAGTTCCCCTCCGCTAATTCTAACAATTTCTTCATATTTTTCAGTACCTAAAAAAGCATCAGCCTCCGGAATTTCCTTTTTAAGCTCTTCAAGATATCTTTCAGACAAGCATCCTGCTACTATAACCTTTTTAATTTTTCCACTCTTTTTTAATTCAATTGCATTAAGAATTGTATTTATTGATTCTTCTTTTGCCTGCTGAATAAAGCCGCAAGTATTAATAACTACAATGTCTGCATCAAAAGTATCTTCTTTAATCTTAAAGTCATTGGCTGATAGCTGCTTTAACAATCGTTCGCTATCAACTGTATTTTTAGAGCAACCTAATGTAATTACACTTATCTCATCTCTTTTTCTCTTAGTCACACTATTCCTAAATCATTTTTTCAAAAAATTGTAAATATAAATACACAAGAGGGGCTGAAAACAATATCGAGTCAAATCTGTCAAATATTCCGCCATGTCCGGGAATCATATGCGATGAATCTTTTACTTTAGCATCCCTTTTAAATAGTGATTCTATAAGATCTCCCACCTGTCCAAAAATTCCTGTAATCAGACCTATTATTATAACACCTGCCCAGCTTATATCAAGAACTATTGTTTTAGCTGCAATCATCATTACTATGGCAAAGATAAATCCCGCAATGGATCCCTCCCAGCTCTTATTAGGGCTTACTCTTGGGAAAAGCTTATGCTTACCGAATGCTGAGCCGAAGTAATATGCTGCTGAGTCACATGCCCATATTGAAGCAAACATTGATATAATTAATAACCCGCCTTTTGAATAATCACTTTCAAAGGCTGTATTCTGTCTTATGGCAACAAGCGCAGCAGTAAAAAGGCCAATATATAGCGAACTTAAAAGTGTAGCTCCTATATTATTTATTGCGCTGCCTTTGTGTCTGAATAATTCAAAAATGGAAAGGAGCACCACATACGCTGCAAATACAGCAAACATATTTTCAATAAAATTGAAATAACTATTTAACATTATCAAAATCACAAAAATATGCCCGAGGAAAAAATTTACTTCCGCCGGTTTATGTTTTACCATTTTGCCAAATTCATTAAAAGCAGCTAACGCAACCAATCCAGAAAAAACCAAAAAATAAATCTTTCCGAAATAACAGGCCGCCAATATAAGCGGAATAGCAATAACAGATACAGTTATACGGGCGGCATTATTTTTAAACTTCATTATTCCGTTTCACCTTCATTATTTTCTGTTGTTTCATTTTTCTGGATTTTATCTATAAACTGAATTGCTTCTTCCAGATCTTCTTTATGTACCATAATTTTAATTTGAGAGAAATCCCCCGGAGCGGGAAAATTCCTATCTTTTTGTGATAAAATCATTGCTGTAATTCCTGCACTTTCAAGGTTATCTTTAAGCATATCTGCTTCATATTCTTGCTGTGCAATATAAGCAACTACCCAATTTTCTTCATTCCATTCTTCTGAAGTAACATACTCTTCTTTGGATAGAAGTTGAGTTCCGCAGTCCGGGCATATTGCTACACCCTCTTTATATTCATAGTCACAGTTTGGGCAAAAAGGCATCTCGCACCTCCAATAATTTATGAATGTTGTGTACTGGCTCTTTCAGTGTATTTCTTTTGGAAATACATTACAAAAATGAATAAACTTAAAAGAATAACAAAGCTCAAAACACTGAACCACAGGTCCTGATCACTAATTTTTATTTTTTTTGACAGATCATCTGTGCCTGCAAACATATATAACAACACCGCAGTAAAGTTATTCAAAAAATGCATGACCATTGAGGGCAAAATTGAGTTAGTTTTATAAGCTGCAAAACCGAAATAAAACCCCAAACCAATTAACGGAAGCAACCCGTAAGGGCTAAAATGGTATAAGCCAAAAAATGTTGATGTAATTAAAATGGCCCATAGCGGTTTTATTGCGAACTCAAAGCTATGTTGAATAAATCCTCTGAACATCACCTCTTCACAAATGGCGGGAGTTATACCTACAAGCAGTACAACCACAATAAACTCAAGCGGCGAATGCATTCCTAACAGTTCCCCATACGTTTTACTTAAAGAATTGTCAAGAGTATCAAACATATCTTTTACATTCTTGAATGCCGGAGAAACAGCCGCAAATTTATCAACAAAGTATTGCTGTATTATTAAATAATTATTTAATAAAGGAATAAGAATAAAAAGACCTACTACAAAAATAAGCATCAGTCTGAGATCAGGCATATAAGCCCTTAAGACATACGTAACATCTTTATAGAACCATTTGGCAAATAGAAGCCCGGGTAATAGGATAAACAACATTTGGCTTGCAATACTAAGCCAACGGAAAGGATTGGTAGGAATGTTTTGAATATTAAACCCGAATATGGCAATCAGCAACAATCCGCCGATAAACTGATAAAGAATAAATGCACCCGCTAAGCCAATAAATCCGGCTGCAACAGGGGATATTGCCGGTTTAATATGAGGTGGCAATTTACTGCTGTGTAAGTCCTTACTTAATGGAATATTGCTAAAATCATCATCGCTGTTCTCAGGTTTTTGTTCTTCTTCTGGATTCATTTAAACATCATTTTTATAATATAATATATACC
>JAUZPC010000088.1 GCA_030706105.1 Bacteroidota bacterium
ATTTGCAATGGATGCAATTGTTCAAAAGGCAGTTGACCGTAAAACCGGCGCCCGTGCTTTACGCTCCATTGTAGAAGAGTTTATGCTTGATATTATGTTTGAACTGCCTAATAAAGAGAATGTAGATAAATGCATAATTACCAGGGATGTTGTTGAACTGGGTGCAGAGCCAATTTATTTAGAGGCTGACAGAAAATCGGCATAAGCAATCTATGTGATTTTACTACAGACTGTCTGTCAATTGACGGGCAGTCTTTTTTTTTTGCTAAATGAAATGACGCATCCCGCCACTAATAATTTACATCACTCTCTTGTCTTTACCGGGAATCCGGGCTTAAACTCAAGGACCTTTTGATAGTAAGTAATGGCACATCATCGATACTGTTTAATAAAAGTCTTTTCAAAAATTAGAAAGTTGTTTTCTCTTGAGGCAGCTTTTTTTTATTTGTATATTCCTTTATGAAAAAATTCTTATTATTGGTTATATTTCTGTCTTCCTTAGTCTTGCCGCAGTCCAAAATTTTTATTTATATGGACTTGAATCAGACTGACCATCTTAAGGCTTATGGCATAACTTTTAATGCTTTGTCAAAAGGTTTAAAGGCGGACTGGCTGCTCAATTACAGGGGCGGTTCGTTTATGATTGATTATTCTGAAAAAGTGGCTGTCGAGTGTCGTATTGAAGGAGTAGCTTTTGATTTGTTAAGTGCCGGTGACGCATCTTCAATATATTCTGAGGTTCAGGCCGAAAACAATAATATGGACGTTGTCAGGTTGGAAAAAGCCCCTAAGATTGCTGTTTATGTTCCGCCGGGTTTTAAGCCCTGGGATGATGCTGTGACTCTGGCTCTTGATTATGCAAAAGTCCCTTATGATAAAATATGGAATGATGAAGTCCTTAGAGGAGATTTGTCCAAATACGACTGGCTGCATCTGCATCACGAAGATTTTACCGGGCAATATGGAAAATTCTACGCTGGTTTTTCTAATGCTCAATGGTATATTGACCAGCAACTTTCTTATGAAAACGGTGCAAAGAAAAACGGCTTTAGAAAAGTTTCTGAAATGATGCTTGCGGTAAGCAAAAACATTAAGGGTTTTGTTGCTTCCGGCGGATTTCTATTCGCAATGTGCTCTGCTACAGATTCTTATGATATCTCATTGGCTGCCGAGGGCGTTGATATTTGTGCTGAAATGTATGACGGCGACCCAGCAGACCCTGATGCACAGAAAAAACTTGATTTCTCTAAAAGTCTGGCGTTTGAGAATTTTAAACTGGAGACAAACCCTTACGTTTATGAATACAGTGATATTGATATTCAGCCGGCTGAGGTTGGCAGTCAGGAAAATGATTACTTCACTTTGTTTGATTTCTCTGCAAAGTATGATCCTGTCCCAACTATGCTAACTCAGAACCATGTTAATGTAGTTAAGGGATTTATGGGGCAGACAACAATGTTCAGGAAAAATCTTATTAAGAAATCTGTAATAATTTTAGGGGAGCGGCCGGGCATGGACCAGGTAAAGTATCTTCATGGTAATTTCGGAAGAGGTACTTTTACATTTTATGGGGGGCATGATCCTGAAGATTATCAGCATGCTGTCGGCAATCCGCCTTCAGAGCTTAGCCTCCATAAAAATTCGCCCGGATACAGACTGATATTGAATAATGTGCTATTCCCTGCTGCTACAAAGAAAAAGCTGAAAACATAGGCTTAATTAGTAAGAAAGTTTTTTATAAGCCTTGCTGTTTCTTCGGGAGCCTCGCTTTGAGGTACATGGCCGCATTCAGGAATAACAGCCAGTTCTGAGTTTCTAATTTCTTTATTTAAGCGGATTCCCATCTCAACAGGTAGTACCTTATCCTTTTCGCCCCAAATAATAAAAACTGGTATATCAATTTTGTTTAATAGAGGCATTAATATATTATAGATAAAGGGAACCATTAATTCTGCCGATCTTAACATTGCTTTATAAGCTCCGGGCTGTTTTAAGTATTCTGCAAATTTTATAGATTTTTCTTTTATTGTATCTTTTCGTTTGTTGAAAATAAATCTTAGGGTAAAACTGGCTTTTAATCTATCGGGGATTAAATACATTATTATATGCTTTAAAAGAGGTGCTTTTAGTAATTTAGCTGAGATATTGAGTTTTTCGAGGTAGATTGTGGGGTCAATCAGTACTAACTTATTTATTAATTTATCGTCTTTAAGAGCAAAGAAAGTAAGAATTGAGACTGCACCTCCAAAAGAATGTCCAATTAAAGTTAAGTTCTCAAGTTTTAGATGTTTAATAAATTCAGATAAGATTACTGCCTGGTCTTGAGCTGAATAGGCTTTATCATCAGGTTTGGAGGAATTGCCATAGCCTTTTAAATCTACAAGAATTAACCTGTAACTTTCAGTAAAACAATCTCTTATGTTGTTCCAAGAATCAAGGGAAGCTGCAAATCCATGGATAAAAAGAATATTACAATTGCCGGAACCGATAATTTCATAGTTCAAAATAACGTCATCGTTATAATAATATTGCCTCTGGGTTATTTTTCCCAAATCCCTATTTGTCTGTTTTATCATATTACTAAAAGAAAATATGTGTTATTTTACAAAAATATATAATTACAGTAATTAATATAGTTACTTCAAATGAAAGAATCCTTAATATTAGCAATTATTGATGGCCCGTATAAAGTGATTGAGGGCATATAGGAACTTTTAACAAAGAATAGGAGTAACTATAAAAGAAATTCTGATAGTGAAATTATCTGCAGTTGGACTATTATAAGTGAAAGAAATTTGTAAATAGAATAGTACTAATTATGTCAGTTGAGCAAATAAAAAAAGCTCTGTAAAGTGAAAAGAAAGGAGATTTTACCTAAAAGGAAGGAACGTTTTGAAGAGTTTTTGAAAATTAATAAAAAATATTTAAATAGTTATCGTTTACTTAAGAGCCAAAGTCGGTTTGACTATTGCTTTTGATTTTTGATATAATATTTTTGTATCTACAAAA
This sequence comes from Bacteroidota bacterium, assembly GCA_030706105.1. GTDB lineage: Bacteria > Bacteroidota > Ignavibacteria > Ignavibacteriales > Ignavibacteriaceae > JAUZPC01. Next base: position 3,010 of record JAUZPC010000088.1, read on the forward strand.
TAATATATTATAAGTAGAAGTGCCTTTTTACGGGTTTACTTATAATAAAAAAAAGATTTTACTAATAATATAGAGTATGCAATATAAGTATTTGTTATTCTTTTTAGTTTTACTTGCAGCAAATATTCATAGCAAAGGAATAAATGCTCCCGAAGATTCTGTAATAGCATCTGTGGGAGAGCACAAAATATTGTACTCTGAATTTGCTAACAGATATACAGATTATATCCTTTCGGCAGGGGTTACCGATAATATGATGACCAGGGAAGGTTTCCTTAATAATATAATTATGGAAAACCTTTTGTTTTGGTGTGACGATAATAAAAAGATTATCAATGATGAAGAATATAAACGAAATATAGAGTGGACAAGAAAGCAGGTTCTTTTAGACTATTTGAAAGACCGCGAAGTATATGCTAAAATAACTTGCAGTGAAGAAGAACTCCAGAAAGCCTTTGTCCGATTAAACCAAAAAGTAGCCGCCCGCCATCTATACGCACAGACAGAACAAGAAGCCCAATATATTTATAAATTATTAAAAAATGGAGCAGATTTTAATTCTCTTGCCCGTCAAATTTTCCAGGATACAACTTTAAGAAATAACGGGGGATATCTTGGCTATTTTACATGGGGCGATATGGATCCTGCTTTTGAAGATGCAGCGTTCTCTCTAAAGCCGGGACAGATTTCAGAGCCGGTTAAAACCGCCTATGGGTACAGTATCATCAAGGTTGAAGATAAATTTGAGAACCCAATTTTACTGCAATCAGAATTTGAAAATAAGCGCGGCATGTTGATGCGGGCTATAAAAATATCCAAAAAGAAGCCTACTGAAATCGCTTTTATCAATAGCATATTTGATTTTAATAAAATAAAATTTAATGAAAAAGTTATGGACGACATTTTTGAGCACTTTAGCTTAATTGATCCAAACAATTCCGAAATGCCGTTCAATAAAAAACCTTCCAAACTTAAAGCACTTACATACGAAAATACAACTTACACACAATCTGATATTGAAAATAAATTAAAAGAAGTTCCAAGAAAATTACTAACAGGCATTCAAAGTGTTACTGACCTGAAATATGCAGTCGGCGGGCTATTACTACAAGATAAATTGGTAAAAATGGCCGATTCAAAAGGTTATTTTAACACCCCTGATGTAGCAATTATGTACAATAAAATGGTTAAAGGCGTTTTCCTTGAAACAAAAAAAGAAATTATTGCACGGAATGCAGTAGTCAGCGATGAGGACATCAAAGATTTTTATAATGAAAATAGAGATGTCTTGTTTCGCGCCCCTGACCAAATAAATGTACAGGAAATAATTATTGACAGCAGACCACTAGCCGACAGCCTGAAACTCCTTATTGATAAAGGATCGGATATTGGAGAATTGGCTTCTAAATTTTCCCTCAGGAGACAATCTGCTGAGAAAAAAGGGATTATCGGGTTCGATGACAAAGATAAATTTGGCATGTATGCCAACCTTTTCTGGCAGTCAGACATTAATCAGATTCTTGGTCCATTAAAGATAGAAGATAAATTTGGTATTTTCAAGATTTTGGGTAAACAGGCAGGAGAACCGGTTCCATTTGACAAGGCTAAACCAGACGTTGATAAGTTTTTACGAATAAAAAAGGGTTACCTTTTGGTAGAAAATTATTCAAGTAAGTTAAAAGAGACAGTTCCTGTTACTATTAATAAAGAATTATTGGGTGCTTTTACCCCGGTTAAATAACAAAGTTTAATTAAATAAGTTAGACATAAGGAGCAATGTATGAAAAAAATGCTACTATTAATGTCGGTGATGTTATTCGTATCCTCAAGTTTTATGTTTGCAGGAACAACGGGTAAGCTAACCGGCAAGATAATAGATGGTAAAACAAAAGAGCCACTTCCTTTTGTAAATGTTATTATAGTAGGAACAAACTTAGGTGCTGCTACCGATGTGAACGGTAACTACGTAATCCTGAATATCCCTCCAGGGAATTATAAAGTCAGGATTCAGTATGTTGGATATCAGACGCTCGAGATGGAAAAAGTTCCTATTTCAGTTGACTTGACTACAACAAGAGACTTCGAAATATTTGAATCAGCAGTCCAAATGGAGACTATTGTAGTTCAGGGTAAACTCGAAGTTATAAAAAAAGACGTTACATCTAGCCAATCAACAATATCAGCAGATCAAATCTCTGCATTACCTGTTGCTGAAATGAACGATATCTTACAGCTTCAGGCAGGTGTTACCCGCGGCGCAGACGGTAGTTTTCATATTAGAGGCGGCCGTTCTTCTGAGATTGCTTATTGGGTTAATGGCGTTTCTGTAACCGATGCTTTTGATAACAGCAGAGGTATTGATATTGATAATAGCTCTGTTCAGGAGTTGCAGGTCATTTCAGGTACTTTTAATGCTGAATATGGCAATGCAATGTCAGGTATTGTTAATACAGTTACCAAAGAAGGCGGACTGGAATATCATGGTAATATTAAACTTTATGCCAGCGATCATCTAAGTGACTTTACTTCTTATTTCCCGCACATCAATGACTACAATCCTTTATCAACATATAATATGCAAGCAAGCTTAAGCGGACCCATAATTGCCAAAAACAATATGCTTACTTTTTTTGTTAGCGGCCGTTATATTTATGATGACGGTTACTTATATGGTGAAAAAAGGTTTACTACAACCGGTCAAAAATCTACCGGTGAAACCGTTGCTATGAATTGGAGTAAGAGGTACATGGGGCAGGCAAACATTAGTTTTGCTCCGTTGCAGTCACTAAAGTTTAATTTGGAATTTTTAGGCGGTAAAGATGACTGGCAGGATTATGACCATTCATTCCGCTTAGAGCCTGATGGAAATGTATTTAAGTTTTCCAGAAGTTACAATACAACTTTAACAATGACTCATATGCTTTCCTCTTCTACTTTTTACACAGTAAAAGGTTCATATTTCTTCAAAGATTTTAATGAGCATTTGTATGCCGATCCTTATGATTCAAGATATCTGCATCCTGATTCATTAGCAACTATTCAGTATGCTTTTCATAAGACAGGAACAAATCTTCATCATTATTTTAGAGAGACTAATACATTTGTAGGCAAACTTGATTTGACAAGTCAGCTTTTCCAGAACCATCTTATTAAATTTGGTTTAGAAGGCAAGCTGCATCGCTTACAGTTAGATGATTATAATTTACAACCTGCTGTAGATGCAAATAATCAGCAGATAGTTCCTTTTAAACCCGCTATTCCGGATGCAAATACTCCGAATAGAACAAAATATGATAATAAACCGATTGAATTCGCAACATATCTCCAGGATAAAATTGAATATCAAAATGTTATTATCAACTTAGGACTTAGATTAGATTATTTCAACGCAAAGGCTCAAACAGTTGCAGATCCATCAGATCCGAATCCATATATTGCATTGAGGCCTGAACTTGCTGCTCTTACTTTTGATCAGCGATTACCTTATTACTATAAAGATGTTGATGCAAAATGGGCATTGTCACCACGTTTCGGTATAGCATATCCATTAAGCGACAAAGGTGTATTGCACTTTTCTTATGGCTCATTCTTGCAGATTCCTTCTTTCCAGTATTTATATAATAATGGAAAATTTCTTGTTCCTGAAAGCGGAAGCAATTATGGAGTTTATGGAAACCCTGATTTACAGCCGCAGAAAACAATTATGTATGAGCTCGGTTTCAGACAAGAATTCATGGATATCTTCTCTATGGACGTAACCGGTTTTTACAGAGATGTTAGAAATTGGATAACTGCCGGCCCATTGAATGTTACAAGAAACCTGGTTACTTATTCGATGTACATAAATAAAGATTATTCAAATGTAAAAGGTATAACTTTAACTCTGGATAAACGTTATAGCGATTTATGGTCATTTAATGTTTCTTATACTTACCAAGTTGCTGAAGGAAGTAATTCATCACCGGAAGATGAGTTTTATGCACAAACCGGAAATAGCGAACCTACATTATATCTGTTGCCAATGGATTGGGACCAAAGACATTTGCTTAATGCAAATTTATTTGTAGGTGAAGATTCATGGGGTGCAAGTTTAATTGCACGTTATGGTACAGGTTTACCATATACCCCTACTATTACCCAGTTTACTTCAGAAAGAGGATTAACCTCCGGATTGACACGTAATAGCCGCAGAAGACCAGCACAATTTACTATTGACTTAAAATTAAACAAAATGTTTAAAGTTGCCGGTTTAGGTGTTAATGCATTTGTTCAGGTATTTAATTTATTGGATAACCATACTGTTGTTAATGTTTGGGGTGATACAGGAAAGGCTGATTATACAACAACAACACAAAATATTGGTGAAGATTCTAACAGACCTAATACTGTAGCAGAATATATTAAATACCCTGGAAATTATGGCGAGCCAAGAAATGTTCAACTTGGCGTAGAAATTCAGTTTTAACATAGAATACTATTAACTATGGAGGTTAAAAGTTAATGAATAAATTTTTGAAAATAACATTGTTTTTTATTCTAATCTATCTGCTCTCTTCCGGAGCTTATGCTCAGTATAAACCCGGAAAAGAACGCGGCGATCCAAAGTACCGCGCTAAAGGTCAAATGGAAGGAAACCAGATTAGAACTACCATACAGAACTTCGGTTTGTCCGGTAGAACAGGCGCTGTACCATTTAGTGAGCAAACACCTTATGAATGGCCTAAGAATACAGGAAAAATGTATCTGGCAATGGAAGGTCTTTGGGCAGGCGGCGAAGTAAAAGCTGAAAATGACTCAACCATTAAAATGATTGACGTTTTCTCTTTTAGAACTTCTCCTCAGGGAAAATCCTGGAATATTGAGCCTATACCCGGTTACTATAGCTCAAAAAGGCAAGAAGTAGCTACGAGCAGTGATCCTGATACCTGGCCGACTTCATGGCCAGACAAACAGACCGATACTAAAGATCCGGGATGGTCAGGTAAATGGGACGGGTTTTTTGGTAAAGATGTAAAAAATGCTGATCAGGAAATGTTCTATAAAGCTTCTGACGACAGATATAATAAATATAACTATATACCTGACACTACTGATAAATCAAGAGGAGGTATGGGACTTACTTTTGAAGTCAGGGCTATGGCTTGGTCTCAGGTTTTAGTTGAAGACGTTTTATACCTTATCCATTCTATTAAAAATGATGGAACAAAAGATATAAAGAAAGTTGCTGTTACCATTTGGTATGCTGACTTTGTCGGAGGCAACAGCGGTGCAGCTTCAAACATATCGGAATTTGATATTTTGAGAGCATTTGGCTGGAGCCATTACAGTTTGGCAACAAATAAAACTACTGATTTCGGTAATGACCCTGTGGGTGCAATTGCCTGTGCATTCTTAGAGACTCCTGGCAATGCAGTTAACAGAATTGATGATGATGGCGATGGCGAATCGAATGGTCCAAAAGTTACAGCGGAAATGATCGTAGGTGAAGATCCTGAAAATGTAATTGATGACAACGGGAATGGTCTGATTGACGAAAACCAGACTCATATTCCATTCGGTACGCAAGTTGGTACTACTTACGCAGACGGGATTGACAATAATGATCAGGGAATGGGAGCAGGAGGCATTGGAACCGGTCCTACACCAACTGATGCTCCAAAAGTTACTCAGGAAATGGTTAATCAGGCTGCTGGAGATAAATGGAAAAGATGGCCCCCGAATCCTGAGAATGACCCAATTCAAAAAGGAAAAGTTAATCTTATAATGGTTGAAGCTGATGATATTGGTCATGCTTTTAGAGACAATATTGATCATGGCGATCACGGAGAACCAAACAGTCCTGTTGTTACTCAGGCAATGATAGACCAGGCTGCTTCCGATACTTATCATAGATATGTTGTTCCGGGAACAGGCGTTATTCTGTATAATGTTGTCCAAAATACTTTAGGACATAAATATGCCGACGGTAAAGACAACAATCCTTTGGTTGTTAATGGTGATACTGTTTATCAGAGCGTTGACGAAGGCATCAATGATTATATTGATGAAATGATTGACGAATCAAGAGTAAATGGAATTGATGACGATCATGATTGGAACCCGATCACGGATGATGTCGGCTTAGACGGTGTAGCTAACACAGGAGATGCCGGTGAGGGAGATGGAAAGCCAACTTCCGGAGCATTTACACATTTCCCGGGTGAACCG
>JAUZPC010000089.1 GCA_030706105.1 Bacteroidota bacterium
AATTAGGTAAGTTGAAAGAAATAACTGTTGATGGGTTAAAAGGATTTGGATAATTTTGTAACAATGAAAACTGCATAGGGGCAGTAACAACTTCAGTTTCTACTACGGAAGAATATTCATAATTACCGTTAAAATCTAATTGTTTTAATCTGTAGGAATATTTACCCTGAGCTAATTTAGAATCAGTAAAAGAATAGTTGTGTTGTTCTGTAGAAGTACCATTACCATTTACAAAACCAATAGTAGTAAAGTGACCGTCAACAGATTTTCTTTCAACTTCAAAACCACGGTTGTTAACTTCGGTTTTAGTATTCCAATTAAGAACTACATTATCTTTATTGGAAGCAGCAGTAAAAGCTGTTAATTCAACCGGTAAGCCAATATTACTGCCTTTAACAATTGAACCGTCTGAAGTAAGTCCCCATGCGCAGGTTCCGGCTCTTGATCTTCTTAAATCCGTAAAATAATCAGTTGTTGCAGCTAATGTGTAGGCTGTAGTCCATGCAGTACCATTGTTAGTTGTCGAATAAAGAGATGTACCTCTGCAATAAATCCAAGTATTATCAGCACCAACAACAGAATAAGGAACTCCTGTTGTACCTTGTAAAGTTAGAGAAGTCCAAGCGGTTCCACCATTGGTTGTGTTTAATCCAACACCCGTGCTGCTGCTGGGGCTTGAAGTTGAAGAACCTAAAGCAATACCATTTGAACCATTAAACCACAAACCAAAAGTACTTACCATACCTGTTGTAGGAACAGCCGTAAATGTGGTACCTCTGTTCGTTGATTTGTAGAATTTGGAATTATTGGTTCCAAACCAAATATTATCTCCGGAGGCATATGCAGAATTATTCCATCCGGCTTCGCCTGTCCCATTTAAGTATAAACCGGTAGAATCCCAAGTTGCACCTTGATTAGTAGTTTTAAAGATTGACCATCTATTTCCAACCGGATCCCCAATTATGATACCATTATTGGCATCAAAGAACCAAATAACATCAATAAAACCACTTGTTTGTGTAAATACTTGAGTCCAGTTGGCGCCACCATTAGTAGTTTTATAAACAATTGTAGCAGCGGGAGTAGAGGTGGTAAATGCAACAGAAGAATCAATTGCAAAAATGTTATAAAGATCACCGGAAAGACCGGTTCCTGCAACTTGCGTCCAGGTAGTACCGCCATTAACTGTTCTTAAAACAACCCCTGCACCACCGACTGCCCAGCATACCTGATCGTTTGGAGACGATATAGAAGCTCCTGAAGCGAGGGTCGGAGCCGTCTGCAATACCCATTGTGCATTTAATAATGCAGAGAACGATAAAATAAATGCTAACAATAGAACTTTTTTCATAGAACCTCCTGAATTATTTAATGAAGAACATTTATTGAAGAAGATTATTTTAGTAGATATTAAAATAATTTCATAAGTAACTTGTGTATAATACAAAATATTATTTTAAAAATACAACTTTTTCCATTGTAAAAGTCAATAATTCATTAACCAGCAATGAAAGTTGTGATTAATATGTGCCATAATAAGACTTTGACTCAATTATTTAGTTATTACTTAAAAGATTTTTATTTTTGTTCTTTGAAATTAACGGAATATTGGATATAGATGCTCGAATTTGAAAAATTAAACAGAATTGTATTAGAATATAACAAGTTTATTATAACTACTCATGTAAACCCTGACGCTGATGCTCTTGGCTCAGAATTAGCTCTTTATTATATTTTGAAAAAGTTAGGAAAGCAGACTGTAATTTTAAATCATAGTGAAACGCCCTACAATCTAAACTTTTTAGATACAGAAAACGTGATTCAAAAATATGAGCCTGAAAAACATAATATTCTATTCTCTGACTTTGATGCAATAATGTGCTTGGACTTGAACAGAACTGACAGAACTGTATCCATGAAAGAGATAATTGAAAAATCTGAGTTATATAAAGTTTGTATAGACCATCATCAATATCCCGCAGATTTTGCTGATGCTTATTTTATTGATACAGATTATGCAGCTACAGGCCACATTTTGTATAATTTTATAAAAGCTACTAATATTGTTAGTCTTGATTATAAAATATCTGTTAGTTTATATTCAGCAATTATGACAGATACCGGATCTTTTAGGTTTGACAGAACTACACCGGAAATTCATAGGATAGCAGCTGATTTATTAGAGCATGGTGTTGAGCCTCATTTGGTTTATGATCAGCTTTATGATCAAAGTTTATTAAGCAAGACACGCTTACTGGGTGTGACTTTAAAATCTCTAAAACTGGCAGGGCCTAATGATGAGATAGCTTTTATGACAATTATGCAGGAAGATTTTAAAAACTTAGGGGCTGTAGAATCCGATACTGAAAATTTTGTTAATTTTGGCTTATCGATACAGAATGTTAAAATAAGCATATTATTTATTGAATTAAAAAATGGTTTCAAAGTAAGTCTTAGATCAAAAGGTAATATTCATGTGAATAATCTAGCAAGAGAATATGGCGGAGGGGGGCATGTAAATGCTTCCGGTATTAGAATAGCAAATGAAGACATGCTTGAATTTATACCTAAAATATTGTCCAAGGCTGAATCGTATTTATAATAAGAACAATGGAATGTAATGTTAAAAATTAATATAAAACCTGGTGAAAAAAAGATAGTTTATAAAACACTATCGTTAAGCATAAATTATGTTTTAGCTGATTCTGAAATAGAAAATAGTCTTAAAAATATTTCAAGAAAATTTGACGTTAGGATAACAGAACTCCAAAAAAGTAATTTATTATCTGATAGCATTACTGAAATTAGAATTCCTAATTCTGATGGTACGCCTGATGAAATAATAGTTAATAAAATTAAACTGGACAGTAGTTTTAACAATAATTACTTCCGTAACCATTTAGCAGGCTTGATTAAAAAACTGGTTATGGAAGAAGTAAAACACATACATATTTTTCTGCCAGAGTACAAATATTTTAAAAATTATTTTGATAGCGAGTCTTATTTTATTCAATCCTTTATCGAAGGTCTCTATTACGGCAGTTATTCATTTGATTTATACAAGACTAAAAAGAAGGTAAACAAGGAATTGAATATCGTTTTGCATAATGAAAACAGAGGTATGCTTGCTGAAATTATTAAGAATACTGCGCTAATTATGGAAGGAGTCACATTAACAAGAGATCTCCAAAATGAGCCATCGCAAGTACTTACACCCGATTCGTTTGCCAAAAGGATTTTATCTACATTTAAATCGTTAGAAAAAGTAAAAGTACAAATACTTAAAGAAAAAGAAATTCAGGCAAAAAAGATGGGTGGCTTATGGGCAGTTGGCAAAGGTTCGCAAAACCCACCGCGTTTTTGTATTATTGAATATAATTATTCTCCTACAAGGAATAAAAACATTCCTTTGATTGTGTTAGTTGGTAAAGGTGTGACCTTTGATAGCGGCGGTGTTTGTGTAAAGCATGCAGATGGAATGGACGAGATGAAAGCCGATATGTCAGGTGCAGCTGTTGTGGCCGGTACAATATTAGCCGCTGCCAGGCGGAGCTTACCTGTTAGTATTGTAGGCTTACTGCCATTGGCTGAGAATATGCTTTCAGGGTCTGCATTTAAACCCGGCGACATTATTTATACGGCATCCGGAAAAACAGTTGAGGTAATTAATACCGATGCTGAAGGACGGCTTGTCTTGGCAGATGCCTTGGATTATGCCAGTAAATTAAAACCAGATGCAATAATAGATTTGGCTACTCTAACCGGTGCTTGTGTTGTAGCGTTAGGCGAAATTGCAGCAGGCTTATTTACGAAAAATGATAATCTTGCAGATAATTTATATAAAACCGGGTTAAAAACTTTTGATAGGGTATGGCGTTTGCCAATGTGGGATGAATACAGCGAGCTTATAAAAAGTGATATAGCGGATATTAAAAATTTGGGAGGCAGATGGGGAGGGGCTATTTCCGCTGCCAAATTTTTAGAGAATTTCGTTGATGAGGCTATTCCCTGGGCTCATATTGATATAGCCGGACCCGCAATATCTCATAAAGAAAATAATTTTAGTAATGATTCTATGACTGGTTTTGGAGTAAGGCTTCTTTTTGAAGTCCTTCTGGAGCAGCCGCTTAAAAAGGGTAAAGTATAGATTATTTGGAGTTTATAATGGACTTGCCGGTTTGGTATCAATACCTCACTTTTGGTTTTGTACTTAAGCTAGCTTATTATTAATTTTATAATCTAAATATTTATGAATAAGTAATAGGAATTGGTGTCGTAATAATGAAAATTTGTGACTTATTAAAAGAAAATTTGATTATTCCTGAATTTGAAGGAACATCAAAGGAAGATGTGATAAATGAGCTTATTGATCTATTTAAAGCAGATGAACGTATTGACGATCTTGAAAAGGTCCGTACTGCTGTTTTAGATAGAGAAAAAATAATGTCGACTGGTGTGGGCAAAGGATTTGCAATTCCACATGGTAAAACAAATGCTATAAACGAAATAATCGCTGCTTTTGGTAAAACAAAGAATCCTATAGATTATCAAGCCTTGGATAACCAACCTGTTAATCTCATCTTTCTTTTAGTTGGAAAAGATAATTTAATCTCTACTCATATTAAATTATTAAGCCGTATTTCAAGAATGATGAATAATGACGATTTTAGGAATAAACTTTTAGAAGCTAAAGATCAAAAAGAGATTTTAAGTATATTTCAGGCTGAAGAAGCTAATTACTATGATGTCTAAATTTATGGATATATATTTTTTTATTGTAAGGAATTATGATTAGAGCAATTACCGGGACAAAAGATATTTTACCTAATGATGTTATCAAATGGACATATCTTGAACAATTAGTAAAAGAAATATTTACAAATTTTAATTATAAAGAGATTCGTACTCCGATATTTGAAGAGACTCAATTATTTGCAAGGGGAATAGGTGAGGAAACGGATATTGTTGGAAAAGAGATGTATACTTTTTCTGACAGAAGCGGTACCAGTTTAACTCTAAAACCGGAAATGACTGCTTCAGTTGTCCGTGCCTTTATTGAACATTCTTTGGGAAAACTTCAGACGTTAAATAAATTGTTTTATATTTCACCAATGTTTAGGCAGGAAAAACCGCAGGCTGGTAGATTTAGGCAATTTCATCAATTCGGTGCTGAAGTTTTAGGCAGTGATTCTCCTTTAGCTGATGCTGAAGTAATTATTATTGCATATAGAATATTAGTCAGCTTAGGACTTAAGGATCTTAGGGTAAAAATAAACTCAATAGGTATCCCATCAGCGCGAGAAAATTATAAAACTGTATTAAGAAATTATCTAAAAGATAAATTACCTGATCTAACTGAAGAAAGTAAAGTAAGATTTGAAAAGAATATTTTAAGGATATTTGACAGTAAAGCTGAGAATGATATTAAAATAATGCAGAATGCCCCAATTATTACAGATTATCTGGACGAACAAAGTTTATCTGATTTTCAGGTTGTAAAAGAGGCTTTAAATTCTGCAGGAATTCCGTTTGAAGTCGATCCTTCTTTGGTTAGGGGACTTGATTATTATACAAAAACGACTTTTGAAATTGTAAGTGGTAAAGTAGGCTCCCAAAGCGCACTGTGCGGAGGAGGAAGATATGATCTTCTAATCAATGAGCTGGGGGGAACTGATACTCCTGCTGTTGGTTTTGCCGCCGGAATCGAAAGAATACTCTTGGCTTGTGAAAATGAAAATGCTTTTACTCCGGATGATTCTTCAATTGATTTCTACATTGTTGTTATTGAAAAAAATCTCGATAAGGAAGCATTCAGGCTTTCTTGTCTGTTGAGAGAAAACAGAATAATAACAGAGATTGATTATTCCGCCAGGAGCGTTAAAGCTCAAATGAGAGAGGCAAATAAATTTAAAGCAAAATTTGTTTTATTTATTGGCGGTGATGAATATAAAGAAGGCTGTTTCAATATCAAGAACATGGAAACTGGTGATCAAAAAAAAGTACCTATAAATGACATTTCATCAATTTGTGCAATGTTTAATAAGTAATGTTATTCTAAGAGGGAAATTTAATTTCCCTCTTTTTTTTCTTAATCAAATTATTTCATTATATAAGATGTTTTACGGAGTATAATCAGATGCGTCCAGTGTTATTTCAGATTGGCCCTCTTACAGTATATAGTTTCGGTTTGATGATGGGTCTTGCATTTATTGCAGGTAATTATTTCTTGACAAAAGAAATTACCAGAAAAAAGTTAGATCCTAAATTAGCTACGGAGATAACCCTTATATGCATAATTGCCGGAATTGTAGGCAGTAAACTTTTATATCTAATTGAGAATTGGAGTTCCTTTATTAAAGATCCAATTGGTCAGGCTTTTACAGCCGGCGGTTTAACTTTTTATGGCGGTCTTATTCTTACAATTATTGCTATAAATGTATATTTGAAATTCCAGAAAATTCCTTTTTTAGTTATTGCAGATGCTGCCTCACCTGCGCTTGCTTTGGCATATGGTATTGGAAGAATTGGCTGTCATTTGGCGGGTGATGGTGATTATGGAATTCCGACTTCATTACCTTGGGGTGTTAATTATGAACATGGAACTGTCCCTCCATCTATTATGTTTAGCGATCCAGACGTAATGAAATATTATCCTGATATTTTAAAAAAATTTCCGAATGGAGTTCCGGATAATGCTTTGATGCATCCAACCCCTGTTTATGAGTTTTTAGTAGCTTCTGTTATATTTTTTATTTTGGTAAAGCTGCTGAAGAAAAATTTTCCAGACGGAAAAGTCTTTATGTCTTACCTGGTGTTTACGGGTGCTGCCAGATTCTTAGTAGAGTTTATTAGGCTTAATCCAAGGTTATTGTTTGGTCTGTCAGAAGCACAATTAATTTCATCAGTATTAATAATAATTGGAATAATAGGTGTTGTATATTATTCCGGGAACAAAGAATTTACTAAATATATCCCGAAACCTATTAAAGTATCCGTAGCAGCAGATAAAAATAAAAACATCACAAAACAAAACAAAAAGAATAATTAATGAGCTTTATTGTAGGACGTAAACCGGTTTTAGAAGCATTGAATGCCAACGAAAAAGTTGATCAGATATTTATTCTTTTTGGTCAGAAAGGGAGTGCAATTGATGCGATTTTTACAATTGCCAAAAAACGAAATATCCGTTGTTCCTTTGTGAAAAAAGAGAAATTTGACTCTTTGTCTGACCATCCCAATACCCAGGGAGTGATTGCACAAAGACCAAATCAGAAATTGTTTTCTTTTGAAGAAATTATTGCTTCTGCTAAAGCAAAACAGTATCCACTGTTATTAATTCTTGATTCTATTCAAGATACTCATAATTTAGGAGCTATTATTCGCTCAGCAGAATGTTCTGGTGTTGATGGTATTATAATTACAAAACACAATAGCGCTCCTTTAAATGAGACAGTTGCAAAAACTTCGGCTGGTGCACTGGAATATGTAAAAATTTGTGCTGTTAGCAATTTATCTCAGGCAATTGATGAGATTAAGAAAGCAGGTTTTTGGGTGTTTGGTTCTCATCTTTCAAATTCAAAAAAATATTCGGATGTTAATTATAAATTACCTGTTGCAATTGTTTTAGGTAACGAAGAAAAAGGTATTAGACAATTAACAGCTGCAAAATGTGATTTTCTGATAAATATACCAATGGTTGGTAAAATAGATTCTCTAAACGTTTCAGTTGCTGCCGGAGTAATATTATTTGAAATTCAGCGGCAGCGATTGGGTGTTTGAAAGCCGTGAAAAATTATAAGCTAACCATTCAATATGATGGGACCAATTATTCAGGCTGGCAAATCCAAAAGAATGCAGATTCTGTACAGCAAAGAATTACCGATTCTTTAAGGGTAGTATTAAGAGAAGAAATAACACTTACTGGTTCAGGAAGAACTGATACCGGAGTGCATGCGATAGGGCAGGTCGCAAATTTTAGAACTAATACAACTGTTGACCCGTATAAATTTAAATATCAGATAAATTCTATTCTTCCTCTTGATATCGCAGTTCATAATATTGAAGAAGTTAATATAGATTTTAATGCGAGGTTTGATGCAAAAAAAAGGACCTATTTATATTTGATTTCTAAAATGAAATCTCCATTTTTGTTAAATTATTCATATTTCCTAAGCAGGCATTTTAATGTTTCCGTTCTTAACGAATTAAGCAGTAAGTTAATAGGTAAATATGATTTTAGTTCATTTTGTAAAAAGAAATCTGAAGTCGAAAATAAAGTGTGTGAGATTTATTCAGCGCATTGGAAAGAAACCAAAGATTTGTTATTTTTTGAAATACAAGCAGATAGGTTTTTGCATGGTATGGTAAGAACAATAATCGGAACATTATTAAATGCAGAGCTAAGAAGTCTTGATGAAACCTATTTATTTAATATCCTGAATTCTTATGACCGGGAAAAAGCTGGAGAAGCTGTTCCGGCAAAAGGATTGTTCCTATATAAAGTGAGATACTAAACATGATTGATTTTGAAGGCAAAAAAGTACTTATTACAGGAGGTTCCAGAGGTATTGGAGCAAGCTGTGTTAAATTATTTTCAAGTCTAAATGCGTTTGTGGTATTTACATATCGCCGAAATGCAGAAGCTGCAGATTCTTTAATCAAATCTCTTCATAAAGTTGATAAAATTGTACCGGCACATATCAATTTCAAAAAGCCTGATGAAGCAGAAAAGAGAATAAATGGACTTGTGACCAAATATAATGGATTTGATATCCTTATAAATAATGCTGGTATATGGACTTATGGAGAAGCTGATGCCATCTCTGTTGAAGATTGGGATATGATGATGACTGTAAATATGACAAGTATGTTTTTATGTTCAAAAGCAGTGATACCCAACATGAAGTTAAAGCGGTATGGGAAAATAATAAATATTGCTTCAACTGCCGGTCAGAGGGGTGAAGCTTTTCATTCACATTATGCCGCCTCCAAAGGCGGTATGATATCATATACTAAATCTTTGGCCGCAGAGTTGGGAATTTTCAATATAAATGTAAATTGCGTAGCTCCCGGCTGGGTGCTGACCGATATGAATGTTGAAGTATTTGCAGATAAAGAATACCAAGAAACTGAAAGATTAAATATTCCTTTAAAGAGAATAGCTGAACCTGAGGATATTGCCGGTCCGGT
>JAUZPC010000009.1 GCA_030706105.1 Bacteroidota bacterium
CTTGGGTAAACAACTTGAGAATTATATATACTTATAATAGCAAAGGGAATATGCTTACAGAACTTGATGAAGGTTGGACGGATAACGCCTGGGTAAGCAATAAGAGATATACATATACTTATGACAACAATGGGAATCGACTTACAGAGCTTTATGAAGATTGGGCAGATAACGCTTGGGTAAATCATTGGAGATATACATATAGTTACGACAGCAGCGGAAACCAGCTTGCATACCTTGAAGAAGGCTGGACCAATAACTCTTGGGTAAGTCATTGGAGATATACATATACTTACGACAGCAACGGGAATCGGCTTACATATCTGCAGGAGACTATGACAAACAATGCGTGGGTAAATTATTTTAGGAATACAAATACTTATAATAACAATGGAGATATGTTAATATCTCTGTATGAGATTTGGTCAAATAACGTATGGGTAAATTCTTCGAAATATGTAAATACTTATGACAACAATGGGAATACAACACATACAGAATATTGGCAATGGGAAAACAATAATTGGATTGCCGCGGAAGCTGGAATTAATTTAAGTTATAATAATCGTTCAAATTTTATATTCCTAACTTGTCATATTGCAACTGCACAATATACTTCATTTACAGGTATAAACGATAATAAGAATGCTATAAATTCTTTTAACCTTGAGCAGAACTATCCTAATCCTTTTAACCCTAATACAAACATAAGCTATCAAATATCCAAGAATGGACAGGTAACAATAAAAGTATATGATATGCTTGGACGTGAAGTACAAACACTTGTAAATGAAAATAAACCGGCAGGAAGCTATACTGTAAACTTTGATGCATCTAAGTTGAGTAGTGGCATTTATATATACAGGATGATTGCCGGTGATTATACAGCTTCAAAGAAGATGATATTAATTAAGTAATAAGATAATCCAAATAATTAGTAAAGCCAGCCAAATTTATTCTGGCTGAGGAAGTAAGAATTGTTTAACGGAGCATTACAGATGGAATATAAAATTTGAGTTTTGATGCACCTTATAAACATAAATAAAAATCCGGTCATCTATCTGATAGAGCCGGATTTTAATACATGATTTTAACTAACAAAATATAAACTATTTACTCATTTCATAAGAATCATTTTTTTAACAGAAGAAAAATTGCCTGTATTCAATTTATAGAAATACACACCTGAAGTTAAGCTTGCAGCATTAAAGTTTACTTCGTAATTTCCTGCTGATTGAGATTCATTAACTAATGTTCTCACTTCTTTACCCAACACATCATATATGGCAAGTTTAATCAATCCTCTTTCTTTAACCGCATATTTAATTGTTGTAGAAGGATTAAATGGATTGGGATAATTCTGTTCAAGGCTGTAATTATCTAAAACAATATTTTTATTTTCATTTACAGCAGTAAAGACAGAATCAAAAGAATTTATTCTGACAGCATCAGCCGCAACATACTGGTTAGTTGTGGCTTTATTTGAGATTATAATGCATTCTGTAGTGTCGCCGTTAAAAGTATATTGTCCTACGTCCACCCACTTAGCACCATTTGTTGTCTGATTCATTTTAACGGTATCGGTATTACCATCATGCTTAATTACAAAAGGGGTATTTGTAGCTCTGTTATTTGCATCAACCCACCACGCCTGAACTTTATAAACAGCTCTCTTAGGCAGATTCAATTTATATTTTACGTAATTACTGCCATCTCCTAGAGGGCTTAAAAGACAAGGAGTTGTGCCCCAATAGCCGGGATTGCTTGAAGGACTCCAGCTGCCTATTACTGAAGCTTCCGGGTCACCGGAATCTATTGTTTTTTGAAACAATGGCGGAGCCGGAACATGCAATGAATCGCGGTTAACAATTGCAAGAATTGTGGGAAGCTGCCTTGTGGCCGTAATGTTTATTGCCTGACTACCTACGGATATCTGCGAAGAGCCGCCGCCATCCAAATTTATGGCATCCGTGCAGCCAAGTGCAATAAATACATTTGCCAATTCATCCATTGAAAATCCTTCAGAAGTTCCTGGTAAGCGGCCATCCGCAACTATCATGATAATATGCTTATTGGCAGTAAAGCCTACTGCTGTTCTTGGGTCAGGATCCGTACCTACACCCGAGCCCCACATAATTTCTTCGTTATAAGTAATATTTTTTACGCCATTCTTTACCAGCATCGGCCCGCCGCCGACACCTAACATAAGTTCCTGAATCTTAGTACCCTGTGAAGATAAAGGAGCAGGTTTAGGGGTTGGATCATTGGCAATATACTGCAATGGAGCATTAAAAGAATAGACATCATTTACGGTAGAACCGAAATGATAAATCCAGTCAACAAAAGGTTGAAAATTATTTTTCAGATAGAAGAAACTTCTAATAACAGGATAAGTTTTACCGCTGCGGGTTAACGCGGCAATATTTTGCTGCTGAACCTGTCCCGGAGTTACTACTGCAGAATAAGAAGAAGTACCGCCAAAGAAACCTCCATTTATGGCTCCATAGGCGCCTATTCTACCGCAAAGGGCAGGTACAGTGGCAATGCTTGTTGTATAATACGGCACTACGGCAATTGATGTATTATTCAGATCTACATCATAATAAAAAGCGTTCAGAGCCGGTGAAGTTCTAACACCATGCCATAACTTTACACCCTGCGGCAATGACGGATAATTGGGTGTTACATTTGTCCAGGTAATATTAGCCTGGGGCAATATTACTGAAGAAATAAGTACAAAAAGTAAAATAAATTTTTTCATAGATTTCTATTGATAAAAAATGTTAAATTTATAAGTTAGATTTAAATAATTATTTTAATTATTTAAATAAAATTACGCTTTAATAAGATATTATTCAAATAATAATTAGATATATGAAAACTGCTGTATTACTTTCCGGTGGTGTAGATAGCTCCGTTGTTCTAAGTTTGCTAAAAAAGCAGGGATATGATGTTACTGCTTTCTACCTTAAAATTTGGCTTCAGGATGAATTTTCGTTTTTAGGCGACTGCCCATGGGAAACTGACTTAAGTTATGCAAATAATGTATGCAAACAATTGGATGTTCCGTTGGAAATTGTTTCGATGCAATCAGAGTATTGGGATAATGTTGTATCCTATACAATAAAAGAAATAAAAGAAGGGCGCACTCCTAATCCAGATATTTTCTGCAACAGCTTAATTAAGTTCGGGATGTTCTATGATAAAATAGATAACTCTTTTGAAAAAGTTGCCAGTGGGCATTATGCCCGAGTTGATTTTGCGGATGATAAATACCGCCTTTTAAGAGCACCCGACCCCATAAAGGACCAGACATATTTTTTGGCCCTGTTAAACCAGAAGCAGCTTTCAAGAGCACTATTTCCGCTTGGCGAATATAATAAGGAACAAGTACGCAGTCTGGCGCATCAAAGTAATCTGCCGACCATGGATAGAAAGGACAGCCAGGGAATTTGCTTCTTGGGAAAAATTAAATTTTCCGATTTTATTAAGCACCACCTGGGGGAATTACCCGGTGATATTATTGAAATGGAGACCGGCAAAAAGCTGGGTACGCATAATGGTTATTACTTTTTTACTATAGGACAAAGAAGCGGTTTAAAACTTGGGGGAGGTCCATGGTTTGTTGTAAAAAAAGATGTTGTAAATAATATTATTTATATCTCAAAAGAGAACATAATAAAACGCTACAAAAATAAATTTATTGCAGGCAGGTTTAATTGGATAAAAGAGGCACCTCCGCAGAATGCCAATATGCAGTTAAAAATAAGGCATGGGGAACATTTTTATAACTCCACAATAGAATTTATTGAAGATGATTTGGCTGAAGTAACCATTGACCCGCCGGATCAGGGAATTGCCCCGGGACAGTTTGCTGTGTTTTATGACGGTGATATCTGCTTAGGCGGAGGTGTAATTATTTAATCTGCCTTTTCTGGGAATCTCCGCGTCCAACTGTCCGAAAAGATTAAACACAGAGTTACACAGAGAAGACCCGGAGAACCACAGAGAAACTAACTCAGGGAAACTCCGGGTATCCTCAGGGGATTTCCACGTCCAACTGTCCGAAAGATTATACACAGAGTTGCACAGAGAGTTTTTATAATTAGAGCAGAGTTGCTATCTTTCCACTCATAATTATTAAATAATGGAATCGTATATGAAAAAGCTATGCCTAATAATATTATTTATAACTGCTTCTTTCGTTGTGATATTTCCGCAAAGCCCGCAGCAGTCTTATTATAATCAGAATAGATTTTCCTTAACCTCCCCCGGAGCGATGCGTTACGGACTTTACGGATCAGATAATCCGGCCATGCTTTCTACAGTTACAGGCCTGGATATGCTATTAAACTTTTCCAGTAAAGGAGGCAATAAAGCTTTTTATGCTGCCGTACCTAATTTTGGCTTTAGTGTTTTCCATCAGGCGGTTAATGGGCTGGCAGTAAATGATTTCAGGCTATCGACAGGTTTCGGTTCCGGTACTATCAGTATGGGACTTGCTTACGGCTGGTCTTCAGGAGAAAAAACTGCCTTTAACAGGGCTGATGTTTTTTCTGCCGGATTACTAACCCGCCCTTTCAAATATTTTTCTTTAGGCTTTTGGGGCAATTTCTCTTCTGTTAATGATGAAGGTATTGTTGATGCTGCAATCAGGCCGTTTGGTAATGAATTTGTATCGTTTTTTGCCGACTATGCTTTTAGGAAAAATGAAATTCCCAATGAAAACAAATGGAGCGCCGGCGCAACAATTGAAGTATTTAACGGGATACGAATAACAGGCCGTTATTTTGAAAACAAAGCTTTCACACTCGGCACTGAAATAAGCTTAGGAAGAATTGGAATTTCTTCACAAGAGTATTTTAATACAGACGGTAAATATGATGTGAATTCATACGGGATACGTTTAGGTTCACTTGACCGAACTATTTTTAAGGCACCTGATTCAAAATATATTTCTTACTCTTTAAATGGAGACATTAAGTACCAAAGATTTAAATGGTTTGATAATTCAAACACGCTCCTAAATTTATTGGACCAGATTAGAAGTGCAAAGGATGATAATTCAATATCCGGCATAGTAATAAACACTTCAGGGTTAAGTATTAACCAGGAACAAGCATGGGAACTCCGTAAAGAATTAAGTGATTTTAAATCAAAAGGCAAACACGTAGTTATATATATTGACAGAGCCAATATTACTTTATACCATTTTGCCTCTGTTGCAGATAAGATTATTCTGGATCCTTTGGGCGGTATTTCACTTGAGGGTTATGCAATGAGCAGAACTTTTTATAAAGACATGCTTGAAAAACTTGGGATCGGGTTTAGGGAATTCCGTTATTTCAAATATAAATCAGCCGTGGAAAATTTTACAAGGAATGAAATGAGCCCTGCCGACAAGGAGCAGCGTAAAGCTCTTGTTGAAGGTTATTACAATACTGCAAAATATGATATATGCGCTAACAGAAACATTTCCCATTCGGATTTTGATTCACTTACAAACTCGTTATATATGGTTCCAGGTGAGGCGCTTAAAAATAAATTAATTGATACAATTGCCCGCTTTACTGATCTAAACGATATTGTAAACAAGTTTGAAAATGATAATAAATCATTTATCAGTGGAAACAATTTAGACTGCTATCTGCTTCCAAAGGATAACTATTGGGGGAAGAAGCCCGAAATTGCAGTGATTTATGCAATTGGAGAATGCGCAATGGATCAGGGGATAAATGCCAGGTCCCTTATAAATTATGTTAATAAAGCTGTAAACGACAATAACGTTAAAGCAATTGTTTTTAGAGTTGATTCTCCCGGAGGCGATGCTCTTGCTTCTGACCTTGTAGCCGATGCTCTTAAAAAAGCAAAGGGTAAAAAACCTGTAATTGTTACACAGGGTTATGTTGCAGGTTCAGGCGGTTATTGGCTTTCCATGTATGGTGATACTATCATGGCTGCACCTAATACTATTACAGGTTCAATAGGTGTTATTGGGGCATGGTACTATGAAAAGGGACTTAAAGACAAATTAGGTTTGAATATTGATAATGTAAAAATTGGCAGGCATGCAGATTTAGGGGTTGCATATGTACTTCCCATACTAAATTTAGCTATAGCTCCATATAGGGACTTTACCCAAGACGAATTGAACCAGCAGGAAAGAACAATTAAAAACTTTTATTCTGATTTTGTTTCTAAGGTCAGTCTTGGCCGGCATAAATCTTATGAAGCAATTGATTCCATTGCACAAGGGCGTGTATGGACAGGCCTGACCGGTAAAAATATTGGATTAGTAGATATTATTGGTAATTTAAATGACGCAGTTAAACTGGCAGAGGTTAAAACCGGACTTAAAAAAGAGGACTATAATTTAATTGAAATGCCGGAACCGGGGTTAATAAACTTCAACTCATTTTTACCAAAGTTTATTAATACAGAATTTATTTACAACAGTGAAATGGATTTTCTTATGTTTAGGCTAAAAAATAACGGCGTAATCATGCCGATTATGCCTTTAGATTAATACTCGTAAAAAGGGAAAAAGGAACAAAAATTCTAGTGGTAAACCAGCACAATATCCAATAGTTTACCATTAGAATTTTTGAGAAAAGCAATGTCAGAAGTGGATGAAGGATTCAGAATAATTGGTTTTTAAATATTTTATTTGGTTGTAACTTTCTTGTGTCTCTAAATACTGACGTGAAACTATAGGGATTACTTCCCAAAGAATATCTTCATTCATAGCTATTTCGTAATTCTGAACAGCTTTGGCTTCTCTAACCTCACAATCATTTATCAAATCTGAAGCAGCTTCCTGGTTTACATCCGGCTCATAAATATTTTCATCATAGCTATATTTATTCACAGTTCCACCAAGCCTTTTTACCTCAGCTTTCAATTTTGCAGCATATTCAGCTTTTTGATATGCATGAATTATAAAAATCTGTTTAAGATTTTCATCATGTATTTGTTCTGCCGCATTTCTGTATGACTCTTCTGCCTGCATACAGTTCTTAATCAAACCGTTTAACACCTCTAAGGTTTTTTCGCCTCTGTAACTCGTCATCTTCGCCTCCTCAAAAAAAACACTGTTTACATAAAATTCTCACGTTATTATTCAAAAATATTCTATAAAATTAATAATAAATTTTACACTTAAAGTCAAGGGGAATATAACAACTAAACTCTAATTTGGATTTAAAGCTATAAATTGTAGTACAATATCACATTTTTTTATGTATTTTGGCTTGATGCAGCATACAGAAGATATAAAAAAAGCAGAAATGGAAATCCATTTCTGCTTAAATAACGGAAGACTTAAAGTTTAAATCTTCTTAACTTCAACGTACCATTCGCTTGAGTCTTTTAAAAGCTCATTTAATCTTGATACAAGCTTATGCGGATCTTCCAAGGAACCTTCCAGAAGCAATGCCGACTCAAATAATTGGTCAGTAACAAGGTTTATGTATTTATCATTACTGTCGGCTTTAAATACTTTAAGTAAGTTTCTAATCAATGCATGGTCTTTGTTGATTTCAAATATTTTTTTCTGCATACCGATCTCTTTATTACTAAGGCGCATCAGTCTTTGCATTGTGGAAGATATTGAACTGTCCGGACTTATCAGACAAGCAGGGCTGTCAACCAAACGTTCTGATGCTCTCACTTCTTCAACTTTATCTTTTAAAATATCTTTCATCTTTGAAAGCAGACTATCAAACTGTAAACTATCATCTTTGCTTAATTCAACCGGTTTTTCTTTTTCTATTTTGTCTGCAAGCTTCTCAATAGATTTTAGATCAGCAGTATCAATTGATTTGAAATCATAGTCCTTATATTTTCTAATTGAGCTTAAAACAAATTCATCCAGAGGATCAGACAGGAAAAGGACTTCAAGTCCTTTGTTCTTAAAGATTTCAAGCTGAGGAGAAGATATAATAGAGTCACGGCTGGTGCCTAATGCATAATAGATTTCCTTTTGTTCATTTTGCAGCCTGCCTGTATAATCTTCAAGCGATGTAAGCCCGTTTTCATCTTCATTTGCAGAAGAATTAAATCTAAGCAGTTCCATATATTTGTCAGCATTCAGGAAATCAGAATAACCAAGTTTAAATACTCTGTTATATTCTTTCCAGAAGGCGGCATATTCTTCAGGTTTTTCTTTAGCTTTTTTCTGCAGATAAGAATAAACCTGAGCAGTTATGTTCTTTGATATTTTACCAAAAACAGAATTTTCCTGAAGGGTTTCTCTTGAAATATTAAGTGGTAAATCTTCGGAATCGACTACGCCTTTTACAAAGCCCAGATATTCAGGGAGAATATCTTTATTCTTATGCTGTATAAGAACTCTTCTTACATACAGATCCAATCCATATTCTTCACGGGACATTCTGAAGAATTCATTTTCTTTCTTGGGAATAAAAAGGAGACTATAATACTGTATAGGAGCATCAACTGAAGCATGCAGTATATCCATCGGCTCTTCGCTGTCATATGTTAAGAACTTATAAAACTCATTGTATTCTTCTGAAGTGATGGAAGATTTTGGTTCTCTCCATAAAGCTTTAATATTATTTACTTTATCATTCTCTAAGAAAATAGGGAAAGAAATAAAGTTAGAATACTTTTTAATTACTCCTTCAATTCTATACTTTTCAGCAAATTCCTTTGCATCTTCTTTTAAATGGACTTCAATGGTAGTACCGCGTTTAATTGTATCTTCAATTTCAACTATCTCAAAATCGCCTAATCCCTCAGAGGACCATTTCATTGGTTTTTCACCCGGTTTAAAAGATTGAGTAGTAATGTCAACTCTTTCTGCTGCCATAAAAACAGAATAAAAACCTACACCAAACCTGCCTATAATATTAGCTGCATCGGATTTATTGTCGGCTATCATTTTCAGGAAATCGGCTGAGCCTGATTTTGCAATAGTACCAATGTTATCAATCAAATCATCTTTGGTCATACCGATACCGGTATCGGCAATAGTTAATAATTTTTTCTTTTCATCAAAGGTAATTTTAATTTCTAATGGTATATCTTTATCTAAAATCTCAGAGCCCTTAGTAATTTCAAATCTCAACTTGTCTAATGCATCAGAAGCGTTAGAAATAAGTTCACGTAAGAAAATTTCCCTGCTGGTATATAAAGAGTGTACCAGAATATCTAGCAACTGCTTAATTTCAGCTTTAAATTGATATTTTGATGAATGTTCTTGTTCTGTACTGCCCATTTTAAGGAGTCTCCTTTAATCTATTTATTTTTATTTGCTATATTTTTTAAAATACTTTTATCGTCTTGTGAAATATTTTTAGGTAAAATAATAAGTAATTTTATATACAAATCACCTCTGAAAGATCCGTCTTCATTATACATCCCCAAACCTTTCAGGCGTAAGGTCTTGCCGGAATCAGTTTCGGGATCTATGTTGATACTAATAGTTTTACCGTCAATAATTTTGATATGTTTTTTGCCGCCCAGCATTGCAGTAAAAAGATCTATTTTTTCTTCAACAAAAAGGTCAAGCCCATCTCGCTTAAAATAATCATGCTCTGCAATTTTAATTTTTAGATATAAATCCCCTTTATCGGAGCCATATCTGCCTGTGGGTGCCTGGTATTTAAGTCTAAGTTTTTTACCGTCCTCTATTCCTCTTGGGATTTTAACTTTAATTATTTTACCTTCTACTGAAATTTCCTTTTCACCGCCGGTAAATACCTCTTCAAGAGTAAGAAGCAGTTCAACCTCAACATCATCTCCCCGTTTGTGTGTACCGGATTTAGCAGAACGCCTTCCTGAGTATGGCCTTTCTGCCCCGCCTTGCGCGCCACCGAAAATAGAACTGAAAATATCTTTATATCCCATATTGTTGAATAAATCGCTAAAAGAACCTTCAAAGTTGGCGGACTGCCCTCTTTGATTTTGGAAATTCTGGAACCAATCCCCACCCTGGCCGGCTTGCTGGTATCTCTGCCAATTACTTGCCAGTTTATCATAATCTTTGCGCTTCTCTTTATCGCCTATTACGCCATAAGCTTCACTTATTTCTTTGAACCTTTCTTCGGCCTCTTTATTACCAGGATTCTTATCCGGATGATATTTTTTAGCGAGCTGACGATAAACCTTTTTGATTTCAACGTCAGTAGCATCTTTATCTACGCCCAACACTTTATAATAGTCTTTAAAATCCATATAAGTTCCTGAAATAATAATATTACTAATACAAAAATACAAAAAGGGTAACTTAAACAGCTACCCTTTTGTGTGATCTTAGAAAATATTATTTCACTTTAATTTGAAGTTGTTTTGGCTTAGCTTCCTCAGATTTCGGGATTGTAATTTCTAACTGACCATTAGAGAACTCAGCTTCAATTTTATCAGAATGTATCTGCTGAGGCAAAGTAAATGATCTATAGAATTTACCGTATGTTCTTTCTACTCTATGGAACTTTGCATCTTTTGTTTCCTTCTCACTCTTCCTTTCACCGCTAATAGCCAAAGAGCCATTTTCATAAGATATCTTTAGATCATCTTTTGCAACACCGGGAAGGTCTACTTTTACTGAATAATTATTTTCATCTTCATATATATCGGTTAACGGAGCCCACACAGCGTTTTCCATCTCCTCGGTGATTGCATTAGATTTTCTAAATCCGAAAGTATTATCGAACTCGTTGAAAAGTTTTGATATTTCTTTTTCAAAACTTAACAAATCTCTTACGGGATTAAATTTAACTATTGACATATTTTCCTCCAATAAGTTTTATTTTATAATTATAGTTAATTATTTGATAGAGATAGTTTTTGCTTTAACTCTATCATTTTTAGGCAATAAAACAGAGAGCTGTCCATTTTCCATTGAAGCTTCAATTTTATCGCTATCAATACTGTTTGATAATTTGAATTTCCTGAAATAGTTGCCGCAAGATGTTTCTTTAAGCACATATTTTTTATTTATATTTGTATTCTCCACACGCCCATAAATTGTGAGGAAGCTATCTTCATACTTAATATTGATGTTTGATTTACTTACTCCCGGCATGTCTGCAACTAAAGTAAAATCATTTTCAGTTTCATAAATATTTACCAGCGGGGTAATTAAAACTTCATTTTCAAAATCCGGTTCTACTACTTTAGTTTCCACATTCTCTTTTACATCTATCATTTTCGTTCTCCTTAGTTTTTCGTTATCTTGACAATTTTACATAAGGATATTCAAACCGTGTGCCAATTCTATTTTGCGGAATTTTTCACCTTTTTACTTTTGCGGGAAATCTGATTTGGCAGAGTGTTCTGAAATGTTGTCAGTACGTATTTCGGAATGGCAAAGAAATGCAAAAAATGACAAAGAGGAGAATGGGCAATTAACAATTAACGATTAACAATTAACAACGGAAAACAATTCCTCATTATATCAGGCCCTGGTAAAGTCTTTGCATGGACAGGTATGACCGGCTACAAGTCCGTGCTGTCAAGGCGTGGGGGTTTTTGTTCTGGATTCGGATCGAATGGCATACTGCTTCTTTGACCATGCTCCAAAGGACTTTGTCATTCCGAATCCGGTCTCGGGGGAGGAATCTGTTATTACTCTTATATAATAAATCTTGCCCCATAATCGATCAATCGTTTATGACTATATGCTGCTTTGAAAAGAATTCTTTAACACTAAGAATATAATATATATTTATTCCATTACGATTGATCTTCATTATGCCTGCCACTATGTGGGGCTAAAAATAAGGGGAAGCTACTGATTCTCCCTGCTATTTAGTTATTCACCCGTAATTGTAAACTTCCTTTATTGGTGACTTATTACTTTATACCCCCCGAAACAATTCTATGTACTTATCCAAAAAAAGGACACATCAAAAAAAACTACGTATTTTATAAGAGTTATCCTGCATTATTTTTAGATAATTTTATACATTTTTTGGATTTTTTTTGTGATTAATTTCAAAATTACCCTATTTTCAATCAAATTCTTAGGGCCATTCGTGGCATTGTACTTGCATCACAATATTAACTATTTTCCCAACAGGTTTTACAATGAAATATACAATAATATTGGCTATACTATTAAGCTTTATAATTATATCATGCAACAGCAGCTCCTCTGATCCGGTTTCTACAACTACTCCCGTAGGAACATTTAAAGTATCCGGCAAAATAACGGCAGATGGAATACCAGTTTCCGGCGCCACAGTTCAAATTGGTGATGTTTTTAATTGGAAAGCAACTACAGATGCTGATGGTAAATTTACAATTACAAATGTTGCACAGGGGGAATACTATTTTAAAGCTGAAAAAAAAATGGATAACGACAGAACTATCTTTAAGAAAAGTAAAGTATCGCTGCAGAATGAGGTAACCGATTTAGGTGAAATAAAGCTCCCGAAATCAATTTCACTATATGATCTTGACACTACAAATCTTTCTCAGCACTCGATCAGGATTACTTGGTCAAAATCATCCGACCCTGATTTTGTTGAATATAAACTGTACAGGCATAATGATCCGGGATTAGATGAAAACACAGGTGAATTAATCTACGTATCGACTAACGTTAATGATACAATATTTACGGACAATGATTTCAGAACGGGTATTTCTCTCTACTATAGAACTTACGCACTTACATCCGGAGATCGATATTCAGGAACAAATTTAAAGTTTGCTAATATTGCAGAAATAAATCTAATTGTTAACGGCAGTTTTGAATCATCAAGCGATGGTGTTTCTCCTGATTTTTGGTTAAAAAATATAGTTGGTAATCCAACATTTAATTATTTTACTGTCAGTCCGGCTGCAAAGCACAGCGGTAATAACGGATTATTGATTAGCTACAATGAGACACAGGCAAATCCTCCAGCAGGGCAAGCCGGATGGGGGGGATTAATCCAGACTTTAGCAACCGGTTCATTTAAACCGAATGAAATTTATGCTTTGTCATTCTGGGCAAAATCAATAACCGGCAGTATACAGGTAAGATTATTTAAAAATGGAATGACAGATAATCCAATTATTAGCTATGTAGTACCAAGCGGTCAGGACTGGGAATTGCACACTTTCTATTTTACATACACGTCAGATATTAATTATTATGAAATTTGGATAAACACCAAGCAGGCTCTTTCTAATGCAGGTATGGTTACTGCTTACCTGGATGACATGAAAATTATTAAATAGTAATAAATTTTTGCCTCCCCATAAATACCTCTCTTCTGGCAATCTGCAGAGGAGAGGTTTATTTCTATTATCCAACAACTATTTTTTCTATACGCAAAGCGATAAGACTCTAAACAACTCTCCCCCACCACCAGGATTACTTCTAATTTATTGGACTTAAAATTTGTTAATATTGTTGTAAATTTGAGCTTAAAATTATTACAAATTATGGAATTTTGATGAAACAATCCTTACGTAATTATTATTTTTTTATAATAATAATTAGTCTCTTTACTAACAGTACATTCCCTTGGGGAGATGAAGGTCATTCATTGATAGGACGAATGTCAACTCAATATTTTCCAAAAGCAATGAAGGAATTCACTACTTATAAAGATTATTTAAATGAACACTCAAAAGACCCTGACAGTCGGAAAAAAGATGATAAATCTGAAGGGATGAAGCACTTTATAGATATTGATTTCTATAAGGAGTTTCAGAACGGCAAGATGGTATTCAGTAAGGATTCTCTTTTAAAATCCTACACCGAAAAGGATATAAATAAAAATGGTATTTTGCCTTGGGCTACATTAGAAACTTATAATAAGCTTACAAAAGCTTTTAAAGACAAGAACAAAGATAAAGTACTTTTATATATTACAGATTTAAGCCATTATGTTGGTGATGGACATCAGCCAATGCACTCACTGACAAATTATGATGGTCAATTATCCGGTCAAAAGGGACTGCATTTCCGGTATGAAATTACCATGGTTGATGCTAATATTAAAGAACTTGAGACCTCCTTTAAATATAAAGAAGTTGAATATGTAGCAAATCCTCTAAATTTTATATTTGCTTATATAACAAATACAAACATACTAAGCAGTATTGTGTTTGATGCCGATACTTATGCATTCAATTTATGCAAACAGCGCACAGGGGATGAATATTACAG
The DNA here is from genome assembly GCA_030706105.1 of Bacteroidota bacterium. Classification (GTDB taxonomy): domain Bacteria; phylum Bacteroidota; class Ignavibacteria; order Ignavibacteriales; family Ignavibacteriaceae; genus JAUZPC01. Next base: position 14,129 of record JAUZPC010000009.1, read on the forward strand.
ATTACTGTGGTTTAGAACTTCTTATATTACAAAATTAGAAATTAACGACGCTGCTTATGATTTAGCATGTTTGATATATTCTGCATGGAAAGATGCAGGTAAGCCTTCCTTCAAGAAAATTAAATAATATTAAAATAGGAAAACAATGAAACTTAGATATTTATTTGTATTAGTTATCTGTGTAGTTACATATTCGTTTCCCCAGGTTATAGTTTCCGTACCTGCTCATCCAACCGAAAACGATTCAATCAAAATTATTTTTGATGCTTCGCAGGGAGGACAAGGATTAATTGGTTATACCGGCACTGTTTATGCTCATACCGGTGTATTTACAAATCTTGCTCCAAGTTCCTGGTCCCATGTTATTGGAAGCTGGGGAAATAATACAACTCAGCCGGCATTAACCAGACTTGGCACAAACCTTTATCAGCTTGTAATTGGCAAGCCAAAAACTTTTTATAATATTACAAATGCGGCTGAACATGTAACTACTTTAAATTTTGTTTTTAGAAGTGCTGACGGAACAAAACAGACAGAAGATTTGCATGTACAAATATACTCATCCGGTCTCAGTTTAGTAGTTGACTCCCCATTAGTAAGTGTAAATTTTGGAGATCCACAGCGCTCCCCTGTTTTTGCTAATCCAGGGGACTCAATAAATGTTTCCCTAACCGGAGTAGAAGTTAATACAGTTATTCAGTCTATAAAATTATACGTTAACAACTCGCTGGTTAAAACAAGCAATACTAATAATTTACAGTGGAAGTTTTTTGCTAATAATTATGCAACAGGCCCTGTTCAGGTTGTAGGAATTGGAATGGACACAAGCGGAATAACTGACACAACCAAATTTGTAATAATGAACAATCCTGCTGTTGTCAATCAGGCTCCGCCCGCAGGAACTGAACTAGGTATAAATTATAATTCTAACACAAATGTAACTCTTGCTTTTTATGCGCCTTATAAAAAATTTGCTTACTTACTTTCCAATCTATCTGACTGGAAAGTTGATCAGAATTATTTTATGAAGAAATACCAAGTTACTCAGGATAGCGTAATCTGGTGGATAAATCTAAATATTATTCCAAGCACTGAATATACTTTCCAGTATTTGGTTGATGGAAATATCAGAATTGCAGACCCATATTGTGAGAAAGTACTGGACCCCTGGAATGACCAATATATTCCTGCCATAGTCTATCCGAATTTGATCCCTTATCCTGCCGGAAAGACTGAGAACATGGTTGGTGTTTTTCAAACTGCCCAAACACCTTACAATTGGCAGGTTACAAACTTTACCAAACCTGCTAAAACAGATTTAGTTGTTTATGAATTATTAGTAAGAGATTTTTTAGCATCGCATAGTTTTAATACTCTTGCAGATACATTGAACTACTTAAAGACATTAGGAGTTAATGCAATTGAGTTAATGCCGGTAATGGAGTTTGAAGGAAATGAAAGCTGGGGATATAATCCTTCTTTCCACGGAGCTCTGGATAAATATTACGGGACTAAAAATGCGTTTAAAGCCTTTATAGATAAATGCCATCAGAATGGAATAGCAGTAATTCTTGACATTGCTTTAAACCACGCCTTTGGGCTTAACCCTCTTGTAAGACTATATTGGGATACTGCCAATAACCGCCCTGCTGCCAACAATCCCTGGTTTAACCCGATTGCAAGGCACGATTTTAATGTCGGTTATGATATGAACCATGAAAGCAACGCCACAAGATATTATGTTGATAAAATATTAAAATACTGGATTCAGGAATACCATGTGGATGGATATAGATTTGACCTGTCAAAAGGTTTTACACAAACCAACACACTCGGTAATACGACTCAATGGGGACATTTTGATCAGTCCAGAATAAATAACTTAAAAAGAATTGCAGACAAGATACGCGTTGTTGATCCGACTTCATTTTTGATACTTGAGCATTTTGCCGATAACGATGAAGAAACAGTTCTTGCCGCATATAATTTTATGTTGTGGGGAAACCTTAACGCAAAATACAACGAAGCTACCATGGGGTGGACAGATAATAACAACTCTGACATTTCCTGGGGTTCATATCAGGCGCGCGGATGGAACAACCCGGCACTTGTTACATACATGGAAAGCCATGATGAAGAGAGATTAATGTTTAAAAACATAACTTACGGCAATGTTTCAGGTAATTACAATGTAAAGAATTTGTCCACTGCAATTGACAGACAAAAACTTGCAGGTGCTTTTTTCTTTACTATCCCCGGCCCTAAAATGATGTGGCAGTTTGGTGAACTTGCTTACGACATTTCAATTGATTATAACGGACGCGTAGGTAATAAGCCAATAAAATGGGATTATTTCAGTGATGCCAGAAGAAATAAGCTTTACAAGGTATATTCTTATTTGATAAATTTGAAAAAGAATTATGATACATTTAAAACGACGAGCTACTCAGTTGATTTGGCTCCAGGAACTAAACGCATAAATCTTTACAATTCAGCAATGGACGCAACTGTAATTGGTAATTTCTCCGTTAATTTCAGTACCGTTAATCCGAACTTTAGCAGGACAGGTGTTTGGTATGACTATTTTAGCGGCGACAGTATTACAGTTTCAAACATTACTGCTCAACTGCCTATTCAGCCGGGTGAATTTCATATTTATACAACAAAGAGATTACCGGTTCCTGAACAAGGAATCTTAACCGACGTGGAAAATGAAGAGTCTTCTTCAATCCAAGTTAAGGACTATTCTTTAGAACAAAATTATCCAAATCCTTTTAATCCATCTACAGTAATAAGATTTGCTTTGCCAAAATCTGGTTCAGTCAGTCTTTCCGTATATAATGTACTTGGGCAAAAAGTTGCGGATTTGTTAAATAAAGAAATGACATCAGGATATCATGAAGTTAATTTTAATGCATACAATTTAACAAGCGGTATCTATTTCTACAGGCTGGAATGTAATGGATACGTTCAGTCCAGAAAAATGATGCTTGTGAAATAAGAAATAAGCTAATAATCACTTAGCTTGCAGTTATGCCGGTATTAACGTTTATGTAATACCGGCATTTTTATAAAAGAAACAGACAAGAGCTCATCACCGGAAATTTACAATATTATAACCCCCATAAACAAATCCTCCCATTCCTTTTACAATTCGGGCTTATAAGTCCTAATGGCCATTAAAACTACGATAATTCATTTTTATAAGTTACCGGATTAATATATTAGATTTTCAATATTTTTTTTCATATAATTAGATGCTAAAATTAAAATTATCTAAATTTAACTAATAAGAGAATCAGTTGTTTTTTGAAGATATAGACGATGTATTAAAGGAAGCCTTTGAGCATCTAAGATTAGGCAGATATAAACTGGCCTTGGCAGATGCCCATAGGGTATTTGATGAAAAACCTGAAGATCCTGAGGTTATAAGCTGTCTGGCTTGGGCTTTACTGGAAAACGGCGAATCAGCAGAAGCGCTGGAATTTGCAAATATAGCAGTAAAGATTAGCGGTGAATCTGCTCTTCCCCGTCTTTACAGAGGGTATATACTTTCCAGATTAAGCATTTATGAAGGTGCTATATCTGACTTCACTTATGCAATCTCAAACGGCTGTAGAGATATCAACTGGGCATATTTAAACAAAGCCCGCTCATTGGCCGGTTTGGAAAGATATTATGATGCTCTAAGTGAAACCGATAAAATAGAGATAAAAGATAAAATTGTTCTTAATGAAGTTACTAACCTTAAAAAGTATCTAAAATTAGCCTTGGGGCACAACTCAGGATTTTTAAATTCACTTATTGGTAAAAAGAATTCCTTGCTTGATATTGGCGCTGAAGCATTCAAGAATAAAGAGTATTGGTTTACCCTATGGTCAATTGACCAGACTTTAAAATACTCAAAAAGCAGTGAGGAAATTAAGGACGCACAACTTTTAGAAATTAATACTTTATTTGCCATGTTTCGGTTTAAATCAGCATTGAATAAGGCTGATTTACTAAAAGATTTATTGAAAAATGATAAGGAATTTATTAAGCTTTATCAAAAGATTCAGAAACAGCTTACTCCCGCACCCAAAGAAGAAGAAGAGGCTTTCCCTTCTCAAGGTTATAATACCGGCTTTTATATTTACGATAATGATTATTTTAACATCCTTCAAATAAGGACTTATGATTTACTCGATAATTTGAATTCTGAAGAACGCACATATCTCCTCTCTTTTAATCACAAAAAAGTTAAATACGTTGGAGTTGAAGTTGTTCTTGAAAATCCGAATTATAATATTAAAAGCAGTGATTATGACGCAAAAGCCGTCTGGTATCAAAATGGAATTGAAATAGGCATTCACAAATTTAAGCTTAATATTGAAAAGACCTGGAGAATTGTTGAGTTTGTACAAAGTTGGGGGACAAAAGAGACAGGTTTTTGGGTTAAAGGACAAGGGCGTGTTGATATCTATTTAAATAATATAATTGTTTGTACGCGGTGGTTTGTTATTGGTAATGAAGATATTGAGAATATGGAAAAGATTGTTGCCCCAAGCAATACGGACGATACCAATATCCAGGACACGCAGCAGCCGGATGAAAATAGTCAAAACAGAAAGATACAATTACAGTCTATTGAAAAATCTTTAGATGAGCTTAATTCACTTATCGGATTAAAAAAAGTTAAAGAAACAGTAAAGGATTTTGTTGCTTATGTTAATTTTTTAACAGAGCGCAAAAAACTTGGAATAAAAACCCAGGAAGATCTTTCTTTTCATTGTGTATTCCTCGGCAACCCGGGAACCGGTAAAACGACAGTCGCTCGTCTTTTAGGTAGTATTCTTAAAGGGCTGGGTGTTGTAAAGTCAGGGCATTTAGTTGAAGTTGACAGAGCCGGGCTTGTAGGCCAGTATATAGGAGAAACAGCACAAAAGACTGAAAAGCTTGTTGCAGAAGCGTCCGGCGGATTGTTGTTTATTGATGAAGCATACACTTTAAAAAAAGAAGGTGCCGCTCAGGATTTTGGTCAGGAAGCTATAGATATTATCTTAAAACGAATGGAAGACAGCAAAGGAGATTTTGTTGTTATTGCAGCCGGTTATCCTGACGCAATGAACTCTTTTATAGATTCAAATCCCGGCCTGAAATCCCGCTTTACACACTTTTTTAACTTTGACGACTTCACTCCAGATGAATTAGTAGAAATATTTGTTAAGACAGCACAAAAAGAAGAATACAAGATTAATGATGATGCACTGGATATTCTTAAGAGAAGATTTATAGACCTATACAGGGCAAGAGATAATTCATTTGGGAATGCCCGTTTAGTAAAGAAAATTTTTAATGAATCCGCTCTTCAATTAAGCAAAAGATATCTTCAACTACCGGTTTCAGAACGGACAAAAGATGCCCTTATAACAATTAATGCTGATGATATACTGGCGGTAGTAGGTGTACCGAGTAAAAGCTCTTATAATGTAGGGATAAATGAAGAGGAATTAACAAATGCCCTTAACAAATTAAACACTTTAACAGGATTACATGTAGTAAAGACTGAGATAAATGAAATTGTAAAACTTGCCCGCTATTATATTGAGCAGGGTGAAAACCCTCAAAATAAATTTTCCTCACATTTAATTTTCTCCGGCAGCCCCGGGACAGGCAAGACGACAGTTGCCAGATTGTTCAGTGAAATTTATTCTGCTTTAGGTATACTCCCCAAAGGGCATTTAGTAGAAGCAGACCGGCAAATGCTTGTAGGAACTTATGTTGGACAGACAGCAGATAAAACAAAAAAAATTATTGATAAATCCATAGGCGGTACACTATTCATTGATGAAGCCTACACCCTTATTAGGAACGGCGAAAATAAAGATAATGATTTTGGGCAGGAAGCAATAGATACTTTATTAAAGAGAATGGAAGATGACCGTGGAAAATTTGTAGTTATAGCGGCCGGTTATACAGATGAAATGAAAAATTTTATTGAAAGTAATCCAGGTTTACGCTCCAGATTTACCAGACATATTTTCTTTGAAGACTACTCCCCCGCTGAACTTTACACTATTGCACTTAGTTTAATTAAAGAAAAAGGCTATGAGCTTAATTCAGACGCTGCCGGTCCTTTAAAAAAATATTTTGCTGATGTTTATGGAAAAAGGACAAAATCATTTGGGAATGCAAGGCTTGTAAGATCTTTAATTGAGTCAGCATTAAAAAATCATCTATTACGAATAGCAGATCTGCCGCAAGAATCCAGAATAGACAGCGAAGTTAAGTTCCTTAAATTAACAGATTTCAGAAATTTAATTCAGGGAGATACAGCTTCCCCGGATGAGGAAGATGTTCTATCCAAGTATTTAAACGAGCTAAAAAGTTTTGCCGGCCTAAACGACGTAAAAGAGCAGTTAGACAGAATTATAAAATCTCTTAAGGTTGCCAAGTTAAGAAAAGAAAGAGGACTTCAGGTTATTAAAAGAAACATGAACTCTTTATTCGTTGGAAATACCGGAACCGGTATGACAAACGTAGCAAAAATTACAGGTAAAATTTATAAAGAATTAGATTTGCTAACTATAGGTCAGGTAATCGAGACAGATAAATCTTCGCTTATTTCTGCTTTCCTTGAACAAACTACCTCTAAAGTGGATGCTGCTTTAAATTCTGCTTCCGGCGGTATCTTGTTAATTAATGACTTTGCTTCTTTTATCTACAGTTCTTATGACAGCGGATATCCCGTACTTGAATTTTTTGTGAAAAATTTAGATTCCATAAAGGAAAAGCTAATTATAATCGGGACTTTAACAAAGGATAAATTAAAGGAGCTATCAGAAGACTTTCCTCATTTATTAAGTATTTTCCCAAACCAATTCTATTTTGAAGATTATACCCCCAGAGAATTATTGGAAATTGCCTTAACAATATCCAGTAAGCTTGGTTATAAGCTTGATGAGGGTGCCTGGCAATTATTATTAGAATTACTATCCCACTTATATTCCAAGAAGCAAAGTTACAGGAATGCGAAATTCGTTAAAGAGATTTTGTATCAGGCTATTGCTAATCAGGAAGAACGTCTTCTATCACTTAACGAACCGGATAATGAACAGCTCTCAACCATTATCTATGAAGATATTTATAGTATAAACATAAATGAGTATTAGAGCTTTAGGATAATAATTTTCCTCTGATGAATAAGAGTTAAACCATAACTCCGCAGAAGTACGTATGCTATTTAATAGGTGGTGATACTTTATCTATCAAATTACGTTGTATCCATATCATTTCTGAATTTGTCCAAATATTATTTGTTCGGCATTTTTTTTGTGGATACTGGATATCTTCCTTTTGTTACTTGTATTGAGATTTCTCTAGGACCATCTCATATACTTTAAAGATAATCTCGAAACAATTATAAGAAAAGGATGCCCAGAGGGAACCCTGAAAGGGTGATATAATCGTAGTAAGATACATTGAATAGTCGATAAACCCTGAAAGGGTGGTATTATGATTTATTTGTAATTTAAAATTCAATAGTGTCACCCGTTCCGGGTTTTGTACCCTTGTTGTCATATTATTCTACTATAATTCCACCCTTTCAGGGTTCATAATTCCGAACATAAAGCGGGAATCTTTAATGTTTTTTTCTATAATACAGAATGCTGCTTTTGTTTAATGTAACGCGAAGCTCCAGCTTCGCAGTTGATTTCTAAGTATTGCCAGTAATGAGATTTCTCTTTGGCTGTATCTTATACTCTTGCCAGTCTCAAAAAAAGTTTTGTCTCTGCCTTATTTATATATGTGGGAATTAGACTACATATTACTTGGCAGAGTTAGGAGTTAAAGGCAAAA
>JAUZPC010000090.1 GCA_030706105.1 Bacteroidota bacterium
ACCATCCTGCAGGGTCCGCACCAGGGAGCCCAAAAATCAATTACACAAGGGGTATCGCCCTGATATTTCCATTCTTGTTTGTTCTCGTAATCAAATACTTTTTCAATAAACGTATCTTTTGTTAATTGTTCAGTCATTTTCTATTTCCTTTTATATATGTTCTAAAACTTTTAATAATTTTTGCTTTACTTCCGCTGCTACAGCAACAATAACGGGATTTTCAAGCAACTTGCTCATAACTTCAGGATCAAAGAAAGATACTTTTATTGTTTTATCTTCCGCTTCTGAAACTACAACATTGCAGGGTAAAAGTAAGCCAAGCTGTTCTTCTGCTGAAAGTGCTTTATGGGCAAGTACAGGATTGCATGCCCCTAAAATTACATACTTTTTAAAATCGACATTTATTTTTTTCTTTAAAGTATCCTGTACGTCAATACTTGTTAATATTCCGAATCCTTCTTTCTTCAATTCATCAGTTACTTTAATAATAGCTTTTTCAAAAGAAAGATCAACCGTTTTTGAAAATCCATATTCCATCCGGCTACTCTGCTTTCTCTTTTTTATTAGTAAAAATTTTAAAAGGGATATAAAGCGGACAAGTGCCGAGCGAAGAAGTAATTATAAAAACACCGGCAAAAATTCCTAATATAATGGCTGCGGTGCCGGTAACTATGCTTTTAACAATTAGCAAAACAATAAAAAGACCTATAACTACTCTAAGACTGCGGTCCATAGTTCCAATATTTTTAATCATTTTTTTTACCTTTCAAAATACTGAATAGAACTTTTAATGATTTGGACGGAATAAAAATTGCGCCGAACAGAGCACCATATAAAATACTTATCCATGGATTAGAAGTAATAGGGCAACTTCCCGAAGAACAGGCATTATAAAAGTAAAATGCAAAGCCGCCGAATGCACCGAGCAAAACAGGAAAAATTGCCTTAAATAATATTACTTTGTTTGCTTTTAGAAATTCCATTGAGACATACCCCCTTTTAAATTGCCAACGTTGAATCCTTTTTTTGCTAAAATACCACAGGCGCTTAAGCTTCTGCTGCCGCTTTGGCAATAGCAGACAATTTCTTTAATTTTGTACTTTTCCAGCTCGCTTATCCTTGAATATAGTAGATTTAACGGAACGTGAAGTGAGCCTTTAATATGATTCTTTTTCCTTTCGGCTTCTGTTCTAACATCAAGCAATACAATGGCATTTTGTTTTAGCTTGGATCTGACTTCTTCGGCTGTGTAGCTTATGATATTTCGCGTTGCCAGGTATTTCCTTAAATATAAAAAAAGTACAACTGCCAGTAGTGAAAAAATAATGATTTGAGAACTATCCATTAAGTATCCTTTAGAGTTTTCAGCGTATAAAAATATTTTTAATTTAATGGTTAGATACAAATAAAAGTACAAAGATTCAAATGAACAGGGTATGGTGTGACAGCTTTGCAGAATAATCCCATTATTCCATAATTATTAAGCTAAAATAGAGAAAAACCTGATTTCAGAATTGTAAAAAATAATTAAGATGAATAAAATTATGTTAGCTTTTTATAAATATTCAACTTAATTTAATGGTTAATATTTAAAGTTATTTTATAAAAACTAAAGGTTCTCAAATGGAAAATAATAAGTTGACTGACTTTGAAACACAGTGTGTGCATTCCGGTATTGACGAATATGAATATGGTTCAGTCGTACCTCCAATTTATCAGACTTCAACATTTAAATTTAAATCAGCTGATCATGGTGCCGACCTTTTTGAAGGCAAGGGAAAAGGGTATATTTATACAAGAATGCTTAATCCTACTGTGGAAGCTCTTGAAAATTGTATAGCCGAACTTGAAGGCGGTTACAAAGGGCTTGGATGCGGAAGCGGAATGGCTGCCGTACATACTGTCATTGGCTCATTAACAAAAGCTGGAGATCACGTTGTTGCTTCCAATGCAGTTTACGGGCCTACACTGACTTTGCTCTCAACAATTATGAGCAAATACGGTGTAACTGCTGATTTTGTTGATACCTCTGACTTGGAGCTTGTTAAAAAAGCAATGAAGCCAAACACCACTTTGGTTTATCTTGAGACTCCCGGTAATCCTACTCTTGCAATTGCAGATATAAGCGAAATTTCAAAAATTGCTCACGAACATAATGCTCTTGTCGCTGTTGACAACACTTTTATGTCTCCGGCATTACAGAACCCGTTAAAACTTGGTGCTGATGTTGTTTTACATTCATTAACAAAATTCTTAAACGGCCATGCTGATGTTGTAGGCGGTATTGTTGTTGCAAAAGATGAAGCTTCTTATAAAGAATTAAGAAGGCATCTTAACCATTACGGCGGAGTAATTGATCCTTTTAATTCATTTTTAGTACACAGAGGGATTAAAACTCTTGCTTTAAGAATGGAAAGACATTGTTATAATGCTCAAATTATCGCCGAGTATTTGGAAAAGCATCCTATGGTTGAATCTATTGTATACCCGGGATTAAAAAGCCATCCGCAGTATGAATTGGGGCAGAAGCAGCATAAAGGCCCGGGCGGTATGATTACTTTTGAAGTTAAAGGCGGCCTTGAAGGAGGCAGAGTTTTAATGGATTCTGTTAAACTTGCTCAGTTGGCCGTTAGTCTTGGAGGCGTTGAATCTCTTATTGAGCACCCTGCAAGTATGACTCACTTTTCAATGGGACCTGCAGCAAGAAAAGCAGCCGGCATTTCAGAAGGTTTAGTCAGATTTTCTGTCGGTATTGAAAACGTTAATGACATTATTGCTGACCTTGAACAAGCTTTGGAAAAAGTAAGTAAAGCAATAAGTGTGAATCAAGTAACTAAATAAAAAAAATATTATGGAACAAAAATCAGAAAGACTTGTCTCTTTAGATGTCTTTAGAGGCATTACCATTGCCGGAATGATAATGGTTAACAACCCGGGAAGCTGGGGACACATTTATCCGGCTCTTGAACATGCCAAATGGCATGGCGTAACTCCAACGGACTTAATTTTTCCTTTCTTCTTGTTTATTGTTGGTGTAGCTATAACAATATCATTAACTAAAAGGAAACAAAGAGGAGACAATTTAGAAAAGTTGCTTTTCCAGGTTGCAAAAAGAGGTTTGATGATATTCCTAATTGGTCTCTTATTAGCAAGCTTCCCTTTTTTCAGGTACAACCCGGATTTAGGCTTTTCCTGGTTTGATTTTAGTAAAATCAGAATCCCGGGAGTTCTGCAGAGAATTGGTGTAGTATATTTCTTTGCTTCATTAATATTCTTATATACTAAGCCAAAAACTCAGGCAATAATTGCTGCAGCTTTACTCCTTATTTATTGGTTCTTAATGGCTGTGGTTCCGGTTCCCGGGGTAGGTTATCCTAACTTTGAACCTGCTACAAATTTGGGAGCTTGGTTAGATAATACTTTACTTGGCGGTCACTTGTGGTCAGCTTCTAAAGTATGGGATCCGGAAGGTATTTTAAGTACAATTCCTTCAATATCAACTGCTTTATGCGGTATATTATTAGGGCATTGGCTTAAAACTGAGAAAGATCCTCTTACAAAAACAGTGTGGATGTTTGTAGTAGGCTGCGGATTATTGGTCCTTAGCATGTTCTGGGACATGGCTTTCCCAATCAACAAAGGAATATGGACAAGCTCTTATGTAGTTTATTGTGCAGGAATGGCTCTTTTCTTTTTTGCAACAATTTATTTCCTTGTTGATGTTAAGGGTTATAAAAGGTGGACCAAACCTTTTGTTGTCTATGGTATGAATGCAATTACTGTTTTCTTCTTATCAGGAGTAGTTGCAAGACTTTTAAGCATGATCTATGTTGCAAAAGATGCTAACGGGCACTGGATGAGTTTTCAGTCTTATGTTTATAATAATATCCTTTGTTCATTTTTGAATCAGGTAAATGCATCATTTGCTTGGGCGTTAATGTATATTCTGTTCTGGCTGGGAATGATGTGGATTCTTTATGCCAAAAAGATTTTTATTAAAGTTTAGCTGTAAACAAAAAAAAGCTGTCCAAACGGGCAGCTTTTTTTATGTCCTGCACTATACAATCACTTTTAAAATATAATCCGAGGTTGAAGCAGCTAATAGTCCGCCATATGTAAGATCAAATTCAACAATGTCGCCAACTTTATACTTATGGCTGCAGTCTGCAAAATCTGCCAGTAAATGGTCGCTGCTTCCGCCGATAATCTTTATGCATTTATCACGGGGGATGATGCCGCTTAAATTTAAATCCTGTCGCCCCGCTGCAAGGATCCCGCGTAATCTAATGCCCTTGTCTTCAAATACCGGCTTCTGGCCGAAAGCATCCATGCCTATTTGCCCGTGGGGGTAAGAGGGCTTTTCTTTTAATTCAATTATTTCCAAAGCTAAAGTAAATGCATCTCTGTATGTCCCTTCAATACGCTCCCCAAATGCAGTTTCTAAACCAAGGGCAATTGATTCTCCAAGTCTTAGCTGATTAATCCTTTTCGGCATTTCATTCTTAAAAACTAAATACAGGCTGCTTGAATTTCCCCCGGAAACAGTCTCAATGGTAATGTTGTATCTCTTTTCAATTTGTTCAACAAGCTCTACTAATTTTCCCAGATTATTTGCATCAGGGATAACTCCTCCATAACAGGTCAGGTTTGTCCCAATCCCCTGTATGTGTATTCCTTTTAGTCCTACAACCTGACCGACAAAGTCAATCAAATATTCATACCACACACCTTCACGAAGGTCACCCAGGTCTGTCATAATAATAATATTATGAACCTTGTTCTTTCTTATTGCGGCTTCGGACAGTGCGCTTATTGTGTCTATCTCTGAGTTTAAGCTTACATCACATAGATCAACTACTTCATCGGCGCGCGACTTCATGGGAATACGGAGTAACATCTTGGGGACTCCTAATTCTTTAAGCGTCCTCAGATGACTTAATCTTGAGTCGGCAAGCATATAAGCTCCGCCGTCTATCATTGCTTGTGCAACTTCGGGAATGGCACAGAAAACTTTGCTTACTGCTGCCACATTTATGCCGTTCTTTCTGCATTTATCAGCCAATAGACTTGTGTTATGCTCTATTTTTTTCTTATCAATAATCAGTGCCGGATATTTCATAAAACTTTCTTTTGTTATGTGCTTTGCGGTTATAAAATTTCAAGACTTTTTTTCAAAAGACTAATTGCCGCCTGTGGATATTTTTTTGATAGTACTCCTAAAGAAGCCATAATATAGTGGTTATCAATTAAGATATTAGTATCATTTTTAGGGAACAGCTCTTCACCTTTGCCATGATTTCCAATTAATTTTAAAATATCAATCCGTTTTGGGAGTCTGGTCAGCGCACCACCTGTACCTATAATAAATTTTACATTAGTAAGGTCCTTGCCTTCGGCGATGGATTTTTTCCCCGGCATTGAGTAAATGTATCGTAATTTTCCGGCATGTCTTTCAAGAGCAGTCAATACTGCTTCTTTGGTTAACCGTTCAATAAATTCTTTTTCCCTGCCGGAAACCGGAATTGGTTTTGCATTGGCGATCAATTCAGCAGCATCCGGAAACTCTTTTATCAATTCCTGCATGCCAATTTTTTCAACAATATGCTTCAAATTAATATAAACGCCCAAATCGCCTTCAACAGTGCGCTTTGCGGCCGGTTCAGGACTTATCAGTATTCTGCTTATTTCTTCTGAATCAACAGTTACTGAATGTACATCGGTAGTAGCTCCGCCGACATCAAATACTAATAAATCACCAATTTCTTCTTTAAGCAAAATAGCTGCTTCCATTACTGCCCCGGGTGTTGGCAGAATTGGCCCGGTTACCATGTCATGTACGTGAGACATTCCGGGAGCATGAATAATATGCTCTTCAAACACCTGCTGAATGATTCTGCGGGCAGGCTCAACATTTAGCGTGTCCACTTTGGGATAAACATTATCTACAACATATAGTTTTACAGAGTACTCTTTTGCTAAATCGCTTATCTCTTCAACATTTTCTGTATTACCTGCATAAATAATGGGAACATTAAGAGAAAGGGAAGCGATTTTTTCAAAATTATGAAGTGCGGTTTCACGTTCACCGTAATCAACTCCGCCGGCAATGAGGATTATATTTGGATTTAGAGCTTTTACTTTTTGGAGATCGCTTTTGCGCATTTTTCCGGCAGTGACTAATTTTACAATTGCCCCTGCGCCTAGTGCTGCTTCCTTGGCTGCCCTGACTGTCATGTCATAAACCAAACCATGCACAGACATCCTAAGACCTCCGGCTGCACTGCTTGTGGCAAACATTTCATCCCAGGTAATTTCTGAGACATCAAGCTTTCGTTTAAGATCTTCAACAGCCCCTTTTAATCCAATGATAACATTGCCCTGAAGAACAGTAGTAGCAGACTGTCCCTGCCCAATAAATAAAGGATAAGGGGATCCGCTTTCTGCTGATCCCCCCACATTTTGAAATGCATTAACAACTGTTGTAGTGCTGCCGATTTCGGCAACTAATACATCAATGTGCATCCATTAACTCTTTTCTTCTTTTTACTAAAAAGCTTGCTGCATCGTTGCCATGGCTGCCCCGGCCAAATCCTGCATCCATGCCTGCTTCAACAGCTATTTCATTAGTAACCTGTGTACCGCCGCAGCAAAGTATAATTCTGTCTCTAATACCTTTTTCAATACAAAGCTCATTAAGCTTTTTCATATTTTTTATATGAACATCATCATGAGTAATAATTGTACTTGCAAGAATTGCATCTGCGTTGGTTTCTATGGCAGCATCCACTAATTTTTCAATCGGACACGACGTTCCAAGGTATAAATATTTAATGCCGTATCTTTCAATGCCGCCATGTTTAATATCAAGTGTTTCTTTTAGTCCTACTGAATGTTCGTCCTGCCCAACAGTGGCAGCAACAACAAACATTGGTTTTTCATTGATAGCTTCCCTAATCTCTTCATCTGACAAAACAGAAATTTTTTCAGGAATAACCAGCTCATCAATGTTTATATCAAATTTTACTTTGCCTTTAATTTCCACTACAGTACCTTCAGAAGGGTGTAGGCATTGTTTGTGAACTACGGTAACATCTTCAAGGCCCATTTTCTCTCCGCATTTGATGGCGGCGAATTCAGCAGTCCTCTCATCGCATGGCAGAAAAATTGTAGTACATACAACTCCATCGGCTTTCCATTCAACTTCCGGCTTAAGTAGCTTTGAGTCGCTATATTTCTCTACATCCTTTAATCTTGTATTTACGTTATCAGTTTCGTCCAATTCATCAATATATTGGATTTTTGAGCGGTCTTCAAAAGTGTCTCCGCCAATTGCATCACTTGCTTTGGCAAATTCTTTTGGGACATTATTGTAGCCGTAATGCACAGAGACCGGGGCAAAATATTCAGGTGCGCGTTCAAACACCCAGCCGTATCCTATTCCGCCTTCAATTTGGCGCGGAATTCCATCACCGTTACGTTCAGGGTAATAGCCGCTGTCAATAAAAAAACCATCCTGAACAGCATTAAAATATCCGCCGGTTTCCAGCATCTCTTCCATAAACAAGACTGCACGTTCTTTCAATTCACGGGCATCTTTCCCAAGCGGGCCGTCTAAGTCTATTTTAACCATTTCCCTTAAACCATCCATACCGTCAAGTGCCTGCTTTGCAGTGCTGATTGCAGCAATGTTATTATAATGCCAGGGAACGTTTCTGCCTTCATCCGGGGTAATTGTAGATTGAATATCCGCACTTGTTAAACGGCTTATCATTAAATTTAATGTATGGGATACGGTTGCTTCACGCATATCCGATTCCATATATTTAGTGTTCTGCTGTGCTCTCATTTTATATTCTGAGAAAAAATCTCTTAAAGCAACAGCATAAGGTAAATCCAGCCGCATACAAGGGGCAGGAGGTGCGGTAGGCGGAACGGTTGAGAGGGCAATGTTCTCAGGTTTTATTCCGACTTTTTTTGAGAACATGCAGTTGATTGCATGCTGTACCATAAGTTCAGGTCTTACCTTCCATGCTTTCATGGCCGTAGCGTTTGCATTATGGGCCCCGTCAATTTGAAGCATTTCTGCCCAGGCCATAATTTTTTTTGCTTCGCAAGCATCGGCAAAGCTTCTTACCATGTTGATGTTTCTGTAAAGAACGTTATACTGCGGATCCTGATGGGCTCCGTTTATGCCTTCTTCGGCAAACATGACAGCTATATCCGGGCCTGCTACACCTGAAATATATGAGTGGAAATTAATAGGCCGTCCTACTTCATCTTCAATCATATCAAGAGCTTTACGGCTGGCGCGTACTTGCTTTCTTGTAACGGCAATACCGCCTATACCCTGTGTCGTACCTTCCAGAAGTGAATCAATGTGTGACTGCCCGGCAGTCCTTATGACCATAATATGGTCTGCACCGTGCCATGCAGCCATCCTCATTCTGCGGATATCATCTTCAAATCTGCCTGATGCAATTTCTGTGGTTATAACACAATCCGGTTGCGGATCTATATAACCCATTCCCCGTGAGCCGGGTAAAGGGATGTAACTCTTCAAAGCTTCGGATGTCTCATGATATTCAAAGTCACCGATAACTCTTTTTTCATTACGACCTTCCCGCCAGTGCCATCCTCTTCTGCGCGGTTCATAATTCTCAAGGTCGTTTAATAATTCATTTAAATCTAATTTTTTATTAATATCTAAAGCCATTGTTAATTCTCCGGAAAAATAATTCGTTTCATATCCGATGTTTTATTTAGAATAATTGTGAGACTTCGTCCCAATGTTTGCCTTCGGCCAGAGCCATACCTGCTTCTCTAATAGAAACATTAAGCTTTTTTGAAAGTCTCCATACAACATTTCCGGCTCCATATTTCATGAGGCCCTTGTTAATAACACCTTCAACAATCGGCTTAACTTCAAGGCTGGAAAAGCCCATTCTTAATAAAACACTCCGTTCAATTGCCGGCGTAGTATTTTTATAACCAAGCTCAAGTAGCGGATCAACTATCTTTTCTGCCAATTGCCAGAATCTTTCTTTTAATTGTTCATCCGTCAAATTAGCAAGATGTTGCCTACGTGTCTCGAAATCATCTGCACGTTTCATTATTTTTATTCCTAATAATATATTTTTATTTAATTTTCTGTTCCATTGAATATTGAGACCGCTAAAA
>JAUZPC010000091.1 GCA_030706105.1 Bacteroidota bacterium
TTCAGCAATAGTATGATAGATACTTCAATTGCTGTTACATATGAACGTAAAAACTGGCCTTCAATTCCGGTAAATTTCAGAGTGTATAATGTATCTGAGAAAAAATTCATCAAATTCGGATTCATTGAGCTGGATACCGTAGGCGGACCAGGTAAGTTTACTTCAAATAAAAAATATTCAGACAGAGTAAATTTCCTTGAGACAAATTCTGCTGATTCTTTAATAGATACCTGGTCATTCTATCTGACAAAAGATACCTCCAGTTCTGTACGTCTTCCTGTCGGAGGCGATACTGTAATGGTCTATTTAAAGAAGCCTTTCTTAAGCGCAGATAAATTCAGATTTGTTGCAAAGAGTAATTCAATTGATCCTGATAAAGCTAAAAAAGATTTAGAGAACATTAAAGTAGTTCCAAATCCTTATGTTGCTACGGCATCCTGGGAAGCAAAAAATCCATATACATCAGGCCGCGGCCCGCGTTCTATTCATTTTACACATTTACCGCCAAAATGTACTATCCGTATATTTACGGTAAGCGGTGAACTTGTTTCTACGTTAGAACATAATGCGCCAAATAATGATGGGACAGAATATTGGGATTTATTAACTAAAGATAAATTAGCTGTTTCTTATGGAGTATATGTATTCCATGTTGATGCTCCCGGCATTGGTGAAAAGATCGGCAAATTTGCAATTATTAAATAATGTTAAATCTTGATGAAAATTTTCAAGGAGAAAAAAGTGTTTAATAAAAAAATAATTATAAGTTTCCTGCTAATCATAACATTATGCACTATTAATGTTTTAAGCAAGGAAGTTGACAAAACAGGAACAACTGCCGGTAAGTTTTTGAGTATCGGCATAGGACCTCGTGCTATTGGTATGGGGGGTGCGTACACCTCCCTGTCAAATGATGCATCTGCAATGTATTGGAACCCCGCCGGGCTTTCTTTTCTGCAAAGGAACGAAGCAATGTTCAGTTCGAATCAGTTATTTGCAGACATTAAATTGACCTTTTTTGGCGTAGCTATACCTGCCGGTGATATTGGTACATTTGGAGCCAGTGTAACCGCATTAACAATGGGCGATATGTTTGTAACAACTGAAAACTATCCTGAAGGAACCGGGGAAACATTTTCAGCAAACAGTTATGCTTTCGGGTTAAGCTTTGCTAAAAAAATTACTGAAGATTTCTCGGTTGGTGTGAACATCAAATATGTTACAGAGAATATATATAATTCAAATGCAAACGGATTTGCTTTTGATATTGGTACAATCTTTCACACTCCTTTCTGGGGGATAAATTTTTCCAGTAATATCGCAAATTATGGTTCTAAACTGCAAATGTCCGGTGAGGATTTATTAACCAGACATGATCCTGATCCAACAAGAGCAGGGAACAATGCAACTGTTGATGTAAATTATGCTACTGACGAATTTGAATTGCCGTTAAGATTACAAATTGGTATTTCAAAAGAAATAAGCCTTTTTGATGACCATAAATTAACAATTGCTGTTGATGCAGCTCACCCAAATGATAACAGCCAATATGTTAATTTGGGCGGTGAATTATCTTTATTCAATGATTTACTCTGCCTGCGCGGCGGATATAAGCAATTGTTTATGAAAGACAATCAAGAAGGTTTAACGTTAGGTGTTGGTGTTCATTATTCATTAAATTTTATTGCTGTTGGATTTGATTATGCCTACCAGCAGTATAAATATTTAGGCAATACTCATAGCTTTGGTGTAAATATTAAGTTTTGAGACTGCTTAAAGGGTATGTAAATTAATTAATTTATTAATCATAAAAAAGGAAAAACTATGAAAAGAAGTATGTTACTTCTCGTTTGGATGCTCTTAGTTAGTACTGCTATTACATTTGGGCAGAATATATCTGTTAAATTCAAATGTGATATGTCAGTTAAGATAAAGCAGCTCGGGTTTAATCCTGCAACTGATATTCTAACTGTTGCCGGAAACTTTAATGGCTGGAGCGGTACTTTGAATCCGCTAACAAAAGGTGCTAATGATTCAATCTACACTTTGGCAATTGACACTTTCCATGTAAATGATACGCTTTTTTACAAATATGTAATTAATGGCGGCACATGGGAAAATGATCCTAACAGAACAGTTATTGTACCTGCTGGTGGCATTACTGTTAAAACCTGGTGGAATAATGATTCTGTCTTTGTTCCTATTGGTAATGGTAATATCAATTTTAAAGTTGATTTGTCAGCTCAAAAAACAATCGGTATCTATAAACCAAATCTTGATTCATTGCAGGTTCGCGGTGGATTCAATAGCTGGGGTGGTAATGACGTACCTCGTTCTCATATGAACAAGAGTGGTATTAACAACGCTCTATGGGCTTTGAATGTTCCTTTTACAAACGAACCTCTGGGTACCACAGAACAATATAAATTCTATGTTGTTTTAGGTGATACAGCTCGTTCAAATCATTGGACAGATGGATGGGAAAGACCACTTAGTACTGGTGGTGGCAACCGCCCTGTAGTTTTTGCTGGCTCAACTACTCAAGATGCAGGAACTGCTTATTTTGATGACGGTACACCGGATAATGTTATTACAACAGCTTCTGGCAACAAACAGATCACATTCAAAGTTGATATGACAAAAGCTATGAATTCAAATCTGTTCCCGACTCCATTCAATCCAGCAACTGACCAGGTTTATTGGATCCCTAGACAGCCATCTTGGTTGTATGCTCAGGGTTTACCTGATACTGATACTTCACAGGCTTTCCCAATGACACTTGAATCTGGTACAACTTATAAAGGTACAGTAACAGTTAAAGCTCCTGGTATTAATGGTATGTTATATATCTATGGATTTAAACATCCTGCTACCAATGGCTTTATCAGAGAAAATACCGGATACAATATCGGCGCTTACAGAACAAGATATATCAGACAGACAGCAGCAAATGTATTTGTTCAGCCATATACAGCTCCTACAGATACTATGACAAATGATACAAAAGAGTGGGAAAGTAGTGCATTGAGTGTACAAGTAGAAAATGGTGTAACTCCTTCTGCTTATACATTAAATCAGAACTATCCAAACCCTTTCAACCCTTCAACAGTTATTTCTTTCTCAGTACCTAAATCAGGTTTGGTTACTTTGAAAGTTTACAACTTGTTAGGTCAGGAAGTTGCTACATTGGTTAACGAAAATTTAGCAGCTAATAGCTATAAGGTTACATTTGATGCTAAGAATTTAACATCAGGTGTTTACTTCTATAATATTAAAGCTGGTGATTTCTCCTTATCAAAGAAAATGATGTTCGTAAAGTAATATCTTAGAACTAATTGTCTTTACTAAGCCGGGTTTGAATAAAGCCCGGCTTTCTTATTTTAAAGACAATTGAATATGAAAAAAGAGGTTCAAAAGTATAGCTGATTTCTCAACTTGTAAAAGAAAGATCAAAATCGCATAGAGCAAAACACAGACATTGCTCTACGTTTTGTCTTGGAATGAAACTATGCCGGCTTATCAAGAAGAATAATCAGCAAAACAGAGATACCATACCTGAAACACTACTCATTTAATTTTCATTGATTTTAAGTGTTTACGGGTTTAATTTTATTTTTCTAATTCATTAAAATATTATCTGCAAATGAAATCTATATTCAAAAATAAAACACATTATTATGTAATTCTTTTCCTATTTTTAAGTATTGGCAACTTATATGCTCAATATGAGCCGCTAATTATACAAAGTCACTTAAATGAAATAACTGCACTAACTTTTTCTCCTGACGGCAAGAATATTGTTTCAGGGAGTTCTGATGAATTGATTAAGGTTTGGGATGTAAAATCCGGTAAAGAAGTGAAAAGTTTTAAAGCACATTCATGGGTTATCAACGCAGTTGTCTATTCACCGGACGGCAAGTACTTAGTAAGCGGCAGCTGGGACAAAACTATCAAATTTTGGGATATTAAAACATGGACCGAAAGTAAGAAATTAACGGGACATAAAAATGGTATAGTGGATTTGCAATTTTCTCCTGATGGAAAAACACTTGCAAGCTCTTCCTGGGAGGATGTGAAGCTTTGGGACCCAAGTTCCGGAAAAAATACCAAGACCTTTAGCGGGCATTCAAATTGGATATATTCAGTTGCATTTTCTCCGGACGGAAGGCATTTAGCCTCTGCAAGTGGAGATAATACTCTACATATATGGCAAATTGATTCCGGCAAAATTGCAGGGACTTTTACAGAACCTAAAAAACTGGTTACGGCAGTTAAATATACTCCTGACGGCAAATATATTATTTATGCAACTTCTAAGGAAGAAATAATTGTTAAAAATGTAAAGACGTATGATGTAGAAAAGAAGCTAAAAGCACATACTGCCTGGGTTACTTCACTTGCTTTAAGTACTGACGGTAAATACCTTGCAAGCGGCAGTAAGGATAGTTCAGTAGTAATTTGGGATATAAATTCTTTTCTTCCTGTAAAAAAGATTATTGGTATAAACGATATCGTAAACGAAGTTACATTCTCGGTAGACGGAAAGAATTTAGCGGTCGGTACGAAGAATGGATTAGTGGAGATATTTAACCTGGAAGCAGTACTTGTTAAAGACGAGAAAAAAAACAAATAGAATTACTAACGCTTTTATAAATAAATATGATTAAATATTTTAACATCGAAAATTCTAAGGTTGTTCAGAGTGACAAAACAGAGCAATCGGATATATTTATGGTAATTCAACCCATCGAGGAAGAAAAGAAATACCTGATGAATATGTTTAATCTTGATGAGCACACGTTAAACTCCTCGTTAGATATAGATGAGATTTCGCGATTAGAATTTGAACCGGATCATTGTGCCTTAGTGTTTAAAAGACCGTGTAATTTTTTGAATGAAGGGAAACTGGAATTCAAGGTAGACTCCGCAGGGTTGTTCCTATTTCAAAATAAACTTATTGTAATTGTTAATCGTGAATTTAGCTTCTCTGAAAATAAAATATTTAACAGGGTTCATTCCATAAGAGAATTGGTATTAAAGATACTTGCCGGAACGATTCAGCATTTTATGGAGCACCTTAGAATAATTAGTAAAATATCTGATGAGCTTGAAGGCAAAATTAGTGCTGCAATGGAGAACAAATACTTATTGAATTTATTTACTTTAGGTAAAAGTTTGGTCTATTACCTAAATTATATAAATGCTAATGGCGTTTTGCTGGAAAAATTAAAACTTAATGCATCTAAAATCAGATTTAGTAATGATGAGCAGGAACTTTTAGAGGATATACAAATTGATAACAATCAGTGCTATAAAGAAGCGGAAATTCTCTCTAATGTAATTGAGGGCCTGATGGACGCAAGAGCCTCTATTGTCGGCAATAATCTTAATGTCTATATGAAGACATTGGGCGTAATAACTCTGAGCTTAATGATACCGACTTTAGTGGTGTCAATATTTTCAATGAATGTAAAATTACCCTTTGGGCTCTCCAATGAAGACCCGTTTTCCTTTTGGAAGATAATTGCAATATCATTTATTTCATTTGTAATCTTTATTATCAGTTGGGCCAGGTTAAAAGATAAACTTTAATATCCTCTAATTAATAACTTCTATTTTGCACAAATCAAAAAAAGATCTGCTGGCTTGCAGAGAAGAAGAACAACCCTCAAGGAAAACTTTAAGCGTGTCTCCTGCGGACGGCGAATAATTAAAATCGCTAATATAATTAGTCCAGGCAGTTTGGTTTACAATGAACTGCACCTGCTGAATTAAAGTATCAGATTTCTGAATACCAATCCAAATTTTGCAGCTTCTCAGTTCTACTTTTGACCAAATGCTGAACCTAAATTGAGATTTATCCGTTGGCAAAATAACTGTTGTATATACTTTATTTGGTATTCCCCAGGATTCTTTAATAGCCAGAGAATAAGACCCCCCGTTTTTAGGGACATCGTTTACAAATGAATAATTACTTGCATCCAGTGGGGATAACGTCCAATTCTTTAATGACCCAGTACCATTCTCTTCAAAAGATGAATTGGAGACTAAATTAATACTGTTGTCAACGTATCTTACAGGATCTTTTCCGCATCCCGAAAGTACAAATAGGAAAATTAACGCAAATATCTTAAGATTTAGTATTTTATACATATTATTTTCTATTAATCATATTGAAATAAACACTTTTTAATTCAAATAAAATTGATTTATGTAACATGTGTAAATCGGAGCAATTACTGTAATTTATCGAATGAAGTGGAAAATTAGTAATCTTTCAGAGATGTGAAGGGGTGTTGGCTCAATAGAGGAAAAAATATCAATACAAAGGGGATTTTAAGTATAGATATTTAATACCATTACAGATTATTTAAGTGACTGTATTAAATTCTCCCTTTAATTATGCCTAAATAATCCTTTATTTTTAACTTTCAAAAAATAAATAAACTTCTTAATTTAACTTGCTTTATTATATTTTGGTTTTGACGGTGATTTATGGACGTAAATGCAATTGTAATAAAGAATTAAATCAAATTAGGAAAAAAGTTGGCAAAAAACCAATCTGAAGCTGATCAAATAAAACAAGAGGCTGTGAAACAATCCGGCCAGATTCCTGCCCATATAGCTATAATTATGGATGGAAATGGTCGATGGGCTAAACGAAAAGGATTACCCCGGGCGGCAGGCCATAAAAAAGGCGTGGAGTCTGTTAAAGATATTGTCAAGGCATGCTCCCAATTGGGAGTAAAATATCTTACTCTATATACGTTTTCCACAGAAAATTGGAATAGACCGCGTGAAGAAGTATCAACTTTAATGAGGCTTCTTGTAAGATCTCTAAGAAAAGAGACAGATGAGCTAAATGAAAATAATGTCAGGTTATCTACTATTGGTAATATTGAGAGCATGCCGGAAGCAGTACAGAAAAGCTTGCTGGAATCTATAAATAAAACCAAGAATAACACAAAAATGGTGCTAAGCCTTGCCTTGAGCTATAGCGGAAGGTGGGAACTTCAGGAAGCATTTAAAAAAGCTGCTGAAATGGCTAAAAATAATTTGCTTAATCCTTGTGACATAGACGAAAAAACTATAAGCGGTTTACTTACGACAAAAGATATGCCCGACCCCGATTTGTTGATTAGAACCAGTGGTGAGTTTAGGGTAAGTAATTTTTTACTTTGGCAAATTGCTTATACGGAATTTTATATTACTAATGATTACTGGCCTGATTTCAGACGTGATCATTTATATGAAGCAATAAAAAGCTTCCAAAATAGAGAACGCAGATTTGGTAAAGTTAGTGAACAATTAAAAACGAAAAAGGTTTAAATAATGCTTCATCCTCTTTTTAAGAAAGTATTTAATATTTTATTCATAATCAGTATTGCTTCTTCTTTTTCTTTTGCGCAGAACGCTAAATATCTTAAGGTACTTGGAGTTTCGGTTGAGGGAAATAAATCAATTGAAAGCGGTACTGTGATAGCAAATTTTGGGCTTAAAATAGGCGACGAAATTCAGATACCCGGCGATAAAACATTAGATGCAATTAAGAGATTATATTCTTTGAACATCTTTTCTAATATTGAACTGATAACAGAAAAAGAAATTGCCGACGGAGCATACCTTAAAATTGTTGTTACAGAATTCCCGCGTATTGAAAAAGCTATTCATGAGGGTAATGATGGAATCAGCAATTCAAAGATAGAAGAAAAAATTAGTTTTATACGCGGTCAAATATTAAAACCGCAGGATGCCTATAAGGTAAGACAACGTCTCCTTAAGCTTTATGAAGAAGACGGTTATTTAAATGCCTCCATTGACATTAAATATTATGAATTCGGGAGAGCTGATACTAATAAAAATGATATATCTGTTTATTGGAGAAATCAAAAAAATTATTCTGATGAGTATGAAATAACTTACAAAAAAGACGAAAGTCCTAACTTATTGAACAAACTTCAGAATAGAGTTGTCCTTAAATTTGATATTAAAGAAAATGATAAAGTAACAGTTAGAAAAATAGTATTTACAGGCAACAAAAAAATAACTTCATCAGACCTTAAAGGATCCATGAATGATACTGAAGAAGCAAAATGGTGGAAATTTTGGGCATCTGCAAGGTTAGATAAAAAGAAATATGAAGAAGATAAAAAAAGCATAGTAAAATATTACTTCCGCAATGGCTACAGAGATGCTGATATCCTTTCCGATTCTTTAGTCTATTCAAATAATAAAAAAGATGTAACAATATATATAAATGTTGTTGAAGGAAATCAGTATCGTTTAAGAAATATCACTTGGGAAGGGAATACAATTTATCCGGTAGCTATATTAAATGAAAGACTGGAATTCAAGAAGGGTGATATTTATAATTACGAAAAATTTGAACAAAATCTGAGAGGAAATGAAAAACAGTCTGATGTTTCTGCTCTTTTCTTGGATAACGGTTATTTAACATTTCAACTGCATACAGATGAGCAAAGAGTTGAAGGCGATTCTGTAGATGTAAATATTAAGCTTGAGGAAAAAAACCAATTTAAAATTGGTGATGTAAATATCCTCGGGAATGATAAGACTAAAGACAAAGTTATACGAAGAGAGTTATATACAATTCCGGGAGACTTCTTTAACAGAGCCTTGTTGTTTAGAAGTGTACAGCAATTGGCCAATTTGCAGTATTTTAATGTAGAAAAGTTATATGGTCCGCAAGGGATAGATTATCAATTGGCTAATGACTCTACTGTTTCAGTTGCATTTAGGGTTGAAGAAAAATCAAGTGACTATCTTAATGCATCAGTAGGATACAGTGGCAGTTATGGAGTAAGCGGTTCGGTTGGTGTTACTTTAAACAATTTTGCAATTGACCATCCTTTCACAATAGGCGGTGGACAAATCCTTAGTTTTAGCTGGCAGTTTGGTGTAAGTACATTGTACAGAACATTCACACTTGGCTTTACTGAACCTTGGTTATACAATACACCTACTATGGTTGGTGTTGAAGTTTTTGATACAAGACAGCAATATATATATGATCTTCGTCAGTCAGGAGCTACGTTAAGGGCAGGACGCAGACTTAAATTCCCGGATGATTATTTTTATCTTCAGGGATTTTTAAGATATCAATATAATAATGTATTAAA
>JAUZPC010000092.1 GCA_030706105.1 Bacteroidota bacterium
AAACTTATACAGACAAATTTTACTGACGCCAACGGCATTTCTCATACTGTTAAGTATGAAACTTTACCGGATTACCTTGCCATTGGCTCTGACTCTAACTTTTGCCGGATTCCGATGGGACCGGTTGCCGCACAAAAAATAGCCGATCTGTTTGGGGCAGTAATGCCGACCAGAAAGCTTGTAGATAACATATATCAAAATTGTGAAGTTAAACTTGCTCCCGTTACTTATGCTCCCGTTGGAAACCAAAACGAATTAATCCCTAAATTTATTGAGCATAATACTGCGATAGAACAGCAGAGAATTGCTGCCGGCGGACAACTTGGGCAGCTAACGGGCGGAACCAAGAAAGATGTTGTACTTAGCAATTTGATAATTGATCCTGCCAGACTTAACCATGTGGTTATTTACGGATGGCATCAGTTAAACGGACAGCCGATTCAACCTCTTACCAATATCCATATAAATACTTATGTGGATTACAGCCACGGAATAAGACTGTTGAATAATGATCTGCTGATTGATAACCAGGTAAAAAAAGTTAAAGATATTCTTAAGGATGCCATCCTATATAAAGTTCTTAGCGATGAAACCGGAGTAATGACACAGCCGACTTATGTACCAGTTGCAACTGTTCCTAACAAACCTGCTTCATTTGGCGTTAAAACTGAATCCAACACCAAACTGAGAGTAATAATTAAAGCGGATTCTACCGTTCAGTCATACAGGGTTTATACAAGTAAAAATGGAACAACCTTTAACTCTCCCCTTTCTTTTACTGCAAATAATTTTGTTATTGATAACCTGCCGCAGGACTCAATTTGCTTTATTAAAATAACGGCAGGAAATGTCAACGGATATTCGGCAGAGTCTGAAGTCCTTGCAGGCGTGCCTTCTAATTATACTCCCAAGATAATTATCGTTAACGGATTTGACCGCGCATCCACGGGCAATACATACAACTTCATCAGGCAGCACGGCATTTCAATTCTAAAGAATGGTTATGCCTTTGAATCTGCCACAAATGATGCTGTTATTGATAATACCTTTAGCTTAAACCATTATCAAATGGCTGATTATATACTTGGAGATGAAAGCACTGCTGATGAAACATTGAACTCAACCGAGCAGAACCTGATAAAATTATTTTTAAGGCAGGGCGGAAAACTATTTTTATCCGGTAGTGAATTGGCATGGGACTTAGACTTTAAGGGTTCAACAACCGATAAGGATTTTATTTGGAATTACCTTAAAGTACAATACATTGCAGATGCGCCCAACGGTACTGCGGGCGTGTATTATAATGTTACCCCTGCTGCTAATACCATATTTACAGGCATATCTCCTTTCAATTTTGATAACGGAACACAAGGGACAATTGATGTTAAATATCCTGATGTTGTAAAAGGTATTTCCGGCGGGAAGGGAGTTTTATTATATACAGGTTTTGACACTTCATACGGATATGCCGGTGTCTCTTTTGAAGGGATGGCACCTTCCGGAAGTTCCAATTGCAAAGTAATTTCATTGGGTTTCCCGTTTGAGACAATTTACCCTGAGGCAAAACGGATTGAAATAATGAGTAAGATATTACAGTTTTTTGAGGTAACGACCAATGTTAATGACAGAAATACCGGTTATGTTCCGGATGATTTTAATTTGTACCAAAACTACCCAAATCCATTTAACGCCACTACTGAAATTGAATACTCTTTAAAAGCCCAGGGGCTTACCACCCTAAAAATATATGATGTGCTTGGGCGGGAAGTCAAAACTATTTTTAGTGGTTTTAACAACAGCGGGGAGCATAAAATAAATTTTGATGCAGGTAATTTGGCAAGTGGAACATACATATACAAATTAACCTCCGCCGGCCTCTCCCTCTCCAAAAAGATGCTGCTGCTGAAATAAGTTTAATTAGCTTTATAAATTTATTTATTATGATATTCTAAAAATTCTTTACTTGGGGGGATTTTCCTGACAAACCCCGATCCCCCTTTATTCACCTTTGTGAAGGGGGATAATCAAATATCAACTCAGCCATTATTGCCGGAGTTTTATAAACGTAACAAGTTGCTATTTTTTATTGTCAATCTTTTTTAGCTGTTCAATTTTTTGGTCAAGCAGTCTTATTTTATCGTTCAGCTCTTTTGTTTTTGCGTCTATATCTGCTTCTGCTTTGCCGGCTTCCCAGTATCCGCGTTTTTCAAAATAACTCTTGAACAGCCAGTTATGTTTTAATGCTTCCATATTATCGGCAAGGCGGGAAGCTGCCAGACGTGTATCAGAAGTAATTTTTTCTACATTTTGAATTGTGTTAGTAATTGAAGTATCCAGTTTGCTGCCGTTTACAAACATCTGGCCTATTACTCCCTTGCCAGCTTTAACGCTTACAATTATGGAGTCAACATTCCCGATTACTCTGTCAATATTTCTTACAACAGTACGAACACCGGTGCCAAGGGTATCAAACAGCCCCGTAATTCCTTTTAGTTCGTTTGTAACTGAGCGTAAACTGGAATCTGCGCGTTTTGTTAATCCGGTTGCACTATTATAAAGTTCATTATCATTAAGAATCTTTCCAAGGGTCCCCTCTCCATTATTTACTTTATTTGTAATATCAGCCAGATTTTTAGTCATTAGTTTAGTATACTTAAGAATTCCCTGAGTCTCGGCAATAATTGCACCAAAGCCAAGCGGTTCTTCACCTTCTATATAGCCAAAATCTTTAACCAACGGGGCAGATTCACTGCCAAGTTTTAGCACAATAACTTTATTCCCAACCAATCCGTCAGTTTCAATGGAAGCCTTTGTATCTATTCTTATAAATCTTCTGACATCAGTAACAAGATTCAGGGTAACTTCAACCCGGCCTGTATTGTCCGGAACAATTTGGATGTCGCTTACTGAGCCTGCATCAATACCGCTTAAACGCACAACGGTACCGCTTTTAAGCCCCTGTATATCGTGGAAATACGTTTTAATTGTAAAAGTAGAAGTAAACAAAGAACTTTTACCGCCAATAAGATAGACTGCTGCAACTAAAATTGCAAAGCCTATAAAGATAAAAATACCAAGTTTTACTGCTGATTTTTGTTTAGCCATTGCTGCTCCCGGAGTTGTGTTGTATTTCTTCTGGACTAAAGAAATCCTTTAAAAATTTGTCTTCTTTTTTTGTAAGCTCTTCTAATTTGCCTTCAAAAATAATTTTGCCCTCATTAAGAACAATTGCTTTATCTGCTACAATGTTTGCACACATTAAATCGTGCGTAACAATAAGAGAGGAAATCTTTAAATCTCTCTGCAGGTTATTAATTAGATGGCTTATTTCTTTTGTGGTTATCGGATCCAGCCCGGTTGTCGGCTCGTCATACAGTATAAGTTTCGGCTCGGAGATTATGGTTCGGGCTAATCCGATTCTTTTTTTCATACCTCCAGATAGCTCTGAGGGCATGATATCAATTGCGTTTTCAAGCGATACCTTTTCTAAAACGTCTTTTACTTTCTTCTCTCTATCGGCAGCAGAAAATTTAAAATTTCTGATTAGAGGGAATTCCAGATTTTCCCTTACCGACATTGAATCATACAAAGCAGCACTCTGAAAAAGAAAGCCTATCATTTTTCTCTGCTCGTTCAGTTCTTTAAGAGACAGATTAAGCAATGATTTTCCCTCAAAGAGTATTTCTCCACTATCCGGGGTTAACAACCCTATGATGCATTTAAGCAGCACGCTTTTGCCGGTACCGCTTTTACCAAAAAGAACAAGGTTTTCACCTGCTCCAACCTGGCAGGAAACATCATCAAGAATTACATTGCTTCCGAAAGCTTTACATACATTTAAAGCTTCTATTATGTAGGCCATAACAGCACCGTAACTTTAACAAGAACCATATCAACTAATAGAATTAAAAGTGATGCCAAAACTACCGAACTTGTAGAAGCCTGTCCAACTCCAACGGTACCATTTTCTGCATTATAGCCTTTATAAGCACCTACAGAACCTACTATAAAGCCAAAAATAAATGTTTTGCCGAGAGCCGGAAGAATATCCACAAATTTTAACGAATCCGCAACTGAGTTCAAATAGAATTGTAAATTGATGCTTTCTGTAAGAGTCATTGCAATAAAACCGCCAATAACTGCCAGAAAATTAACATATAAGGTTAAAATAGGCAGAATTAAAGTGCACGCTAATATTCTTGTAACAACTAAAAATCTGTAGGGGTGTATTGCCGAAACTTCCATTGCATCAATCTGCTCAGTTACCCGCATTGAGCCCAGTTCCGCACCAATACCGGAACTAACCCTCCCTGCAAAAATCAGGGCCGTAAGAACAGGGCCCAGTTCCCTTACAACCGAAAGTGAAACCATTGCAGGCAAAAAAGATTCTGCGCCAAATCTTTTTAGAACAGGCTGGCTTTGCATTGCAAGTACCAAACCTATAATAAACCCCGTTACACTTACAATAGGCAGAGTTTTTACACCCAGCTCATACATATGCTTCTTTATTTCAGCAAATTCGTATGGAGGCAGCAAAACCTCTTTAAAAAAACGTATTGAAAAAAGAGAAAGGTTTGAAATTGTTTCAAAAAACCTTTTTAGAAGACCTTTTCCTTTTAATTCTGTATCATCTGCCAAAATTGTCTCAAATAATTAATAATTAAGCAAATTTAAAATAAAAATATTATCCCCAATTTACAATTAAGTAATCACAAATGGTGGTAATTTTAACCATTGGGGAATAAATGTAACTAAGGATAGAAAAAAACTAATGTAAATAAAATAGAAAAAGTAATAAAGCAGCCCTATTTTGAGTAAGGACTGCTTTAGAATAAGCTAATTTCTTTTTTCTGAACGCGGTACTGTAAATATGAAAGAAGATCCTTTCCCTTCAACGGATTCGGCCCAGATAGTACCACCGTTTTTCTCAATAAGCTCTTTACATAGTATTAATCCCAATCCCGTACCTCTCTCCTGTGCTGTTCCAACTGTAGAATGCTGCTGATCTATATGGAAAAGCTTAACCAAATCTGCGGGTTTTATACCAATGCCTGAATCTTTAATGGTCACTTTAACCATGTTATTATCAATAGTATCGGCAGAAACTTTAATAGAATCTCCGCTTCTTGTAAACTTAATGGCATTCGAAATTATATTTTGAATAACCGAATTTACCATATTGATGTCAACATAGACATTAACATTTTTATCAACATTGTTTTCGAAGGTAATATTCTTTTTAATTATATTAGCTTTTAGCAGATCGTGAATATGATTAACTTCTTCAAATAGGTGATAATTATCCGGCTGATATCTTATGCGCCCTGTCTGCAGGCGGGCCCATTCAAGCAGGTTTTCAAGCAGTTTATACTGATTTTTTAAAGCTTTGTCTAATTCCCTGGTAAGGTTTTCAATTTCTGCTTTTGAAAGTGAATCAATTTCTTTAGACAGCAGTTCTGAAATTGCAAGCAAAGCAAAGAACGGACTCCTTAAGTCGTGCGCAATAATAGAGAAAAACTTATCTTTATTGGCATTACTTTCACGCAAATCAATGGCTAATTTTTTTAAGGATTCTTCTTTGCGTTTTTTATCAATGGCATACGCAATTTGTTCAGATACGAAAATCAGAATATCCTTTTCTTCATCTCCGTAAGTATTAGGATCCTGATAATCCTGCACTACCAGAACACCGATAATTTTTTGATAAAGCTTTAGTACAACACCCAGCCATATTTTGGTAGGTTCGCCTTCAAGATCAACTTCACCTTTCGCCCTTAGCTCCATATCCAACGCCTGGTCAACAAGCAAGTCCTGCCCTGTTCTTATACAATAGGCTGTAAGACCTCGCCCCAGTTTCCCTTGCTGTGGAATCACATTATCAACTTCATCAACAAAATAAGGGAAAGAAATCATATCAGTTTCATCATCATACAACGAAATATAAAAGTTATCAGCTTTCATTAAATGTTTGATGTTTTCGTGGATAACTTTATAAAGAGTATTTATATCTTCCGTTGTATTAACAGCTTCAGATATTCTATAAAGCACTTTTTGCACTTTCTCAGCATCTTTTCTTTGGCTTATATTCTGAATATTAATAATTGCAAAAAGAGGTTTCCCTTCAGTATCTTTAACCAAAGATATATTTACCTGGGATGGAAAAGTAGAACCGTCTTTACATTCGCTTTCAAATTCCAGCACATAATGGTCTTGCTCGTTTAGCATATTAAGAGCATATGGCACCTGATGTTTGCTTTCCTGCGAAAACAAGAGGGATAAAGGCTTATCTAGTAATTCCTCAACAGTATAGCCGTGCATTTCAGCCAAAGCAGGGTTTAGCATTTGAATGGTCTGTAGTTTATGGTCGAAAAGAGCAATGCCCATCTTGGTTTTTTGGAACACTTCAGCATATTTTTTAATATACTCTTCTGTTTTCCTTCTTTCCGTTATATCCCTTACAATAATCTGATACATTACTCTGTTTTCAAACTCAATTTTGTTCAGACTCATTTCAGCAATAAAAGCAGTTCCGTCTAATCTTTTCTGGTTCCATTCAAAGAATTGTGGACCTTCTTCGGCAGCCGCTTTAAACTTTTTTAGGCCTATTTCGATTGATAATGAACCGTTTTCCTGATATTCAGGAGATACATCCATCGGGGTAAGCCCAATCAGAGCCTCTTTTGAACAGTGATATAACTCTGCTGCTTTTGAATTGACTTCAACTATAACGCCCTTTTCCAGCAACACGATGCCATCATTAGAATATTCAAACAATGACTTAAATTTCTTTTCAGATGTAACTACCTGCTGCTCTACGTTTTTTCTATCTGTAATATCTCTTGAGACTCCAAAAGTACCAATAACATTACCGTTTTCATCAAAGAACGGCATTTTTGTTGTGGAAGCCCAGGTAACTCTTCCGTCTGCCCTTACTTCTTTTTCCTCTTTATTGATAATCGGTATTCCGGTCTCAATTACTTTTTGCTCATCGTTAAAAGCTGCCTGTGCATGTTCATTAATAAAAAAATCGAAATCGCTTTTACCCAGTGCTTCTTCGGCATCACTTAACCCGAAGCCGTATGCAGTTGATTTATTTATTCTAATAAATTTGCTGTCGGTGTTCTTAAAGTAAATGCTGTCAGGAATGTTTTCCATCAAATTGCGGAAAAAAACTTTTTCCTGCACAAGCAGCTTCTCAGTCTCTTTCCTTTGCTCAATCTCTATTTTTAACTCTGCGGTTTTACTTTCAACCCTTCTGCGTAACTGTTTAATCCACAGCAGGGAAAGTAATATTATAAAAACAATAATTAAACCGAGCCAAATTATAATAGTAAATATTTTATTTTCTTTGGTCCTCTGCGGGTCAAAAATAAATGATTCGTCCAATTTTGTTGGGTTCTTAAGCAGCTTTGAATCAGTAAGCAGTTTAGCTATGGTATTCCATCTGCCGAAATTATTATGGCCGATGGTAACTAAATTAGGCAAAACAAGTTTATAAAGCTCATCAGCCTCATATTCAAGATTATCCCGTGTTACACCTCGCTCTTTAACACCCTGAAGAGTAAGGATATAATTAATAATTTCTTCCTTGTTATTAAAAGCATACTCCCAGCCTTTAAGAACAGCGTTTCTGAATGCTACGGTTGTTTCATAATTATTATTTATGTAATCTTCACTGCTGAAAAGTACGTCACCATAAAGATCAACGCCATAATCATTCGGGTTAAATATATTAACTTTTACATTTTGCCTGGATAAGATAAAAGGCTCAGTTGTACTATAGCCGGTAAATGCGTCCATTTTATTATCAGCAAAATCTTTAATGCTCCATTTACCGGAAGTAACTACAATTTTATCAATATCGACATTCTGGCTTATTAAAAAAGCCTTCCAAAAAATTGTGGCAACACTGTCATCGGTAATAATGGTTTTCCCGGCAAGCTTATTAAGTCCGTCTATATTTCTCTTTGGGTTTGCCATAATAATGGCCGGAGAGTGCTGAAAGATACTGGCCACTACAACAACAGGCATCCCGCTCAACTTAGAAACCAGTAGATAGCAGTCGCTTACCCCGAAATCAGCTTCTTTATTCTTAACCCTCTGCATGGGGTTAATATTAGGGCCGCCTTCAATAATATTTACTTCAAGCCCGGCATCCTTAAAAAAGCCTTTCATTTTTGCGGCATAATAACCTGCAAATTGAAATTGGTGGTACCACTTTAGCTGAATATTGACTGTTTTTAATTCTTTAGCATAAAAATCCGGGGTATTTATAAAAGATATTATAAATAATATTGAAAGGAATAACCGAAAAGTAATTTTATTTTTCACTTTTAATAAAAATTTGTATTAGCTTTATTAAACTAAATAAAATTTATCTATAACTCAACTAAAATTTTTAATTGTTTTATATAGTTATTATGTAAGCTTTATTTATTATCGCAGCAAAACAGCCAAAGTTTAGCTGGTTATTTTAATAGCTGCATTTTTTTTGTTTCAATAAAGCCATCACTTAAAAGCACATAATAGTAATTTCCACTGGGCAGCCCATCGCCTTTAAAAGTTAAAGAATTCACTCCTGAAGCGCAGTATTTATCGAGTAACGTGCAAATCTTTTGACCCAGCATATTGTAAATAAATAATTTTACATTTTGCGAGTGCTCCAGATTAAAAGAAATAGTTGTTTACGGATTAAACGGATTAGGATAATTCTGATGCAAAATGAATTTTTAATTTTTTTTGGGATGGGTCTGGCTATAGGTGCCAGAACTAAAACTGAATTTTGGGCATGTCAAAATGGTATGAATGTCATACTTTCTACTACTGATGCCGGGGAGAATTGGATAAGTAATACTATACCGGACAATAAAACGCTTTCGGACATAATTTTTGTTGATTCTTGCAAGGGCTTTGCTGCCGGCAGAGGAGGCGTAATATTTAAATACGACAGCAGTTATCCGGTGAGTGTAGGGAGAGAAATAAAAAATGAAAAATTCATTTTGCATCAGAATTATCCTAATCCGTTTAATCCGTCAACAACTATTTCTTTTAATCTGGAGCACTCGCAAAATGTAAAATTATTTATTTACAATATGCTGG
>JAUZPC010000093.1 GCA_030706105.1 Bacteroidota bacterium
TCAACTGTTCAACGGTAGGTACAAACTCATCAGCAACCATATTATCAGGTTTTACAACCGGAATAGTAAATTTAACGGTTGTTTTGATTGGAGGAGCTTCAACCTGAGGAGGTGGTGCGTCATCCTTCTTTTTGTTCATATCAACATTAGCCAAATCGGTTATACTTACCATCTTAACATGCTTGGCTGTGTTTGATTCTTTTGGTTTAAGATACCCATATATAAGTGAGTAACTTGTAACAAGAGTCATGAAAATTATGGCTGCCCAAGTTGCAATATTAAGAGTTCTTTTATAACCCTTGCGCAGAACATAAGCACCATAGGCCTTATTCTTCCCAAAAAATACGATATCAAGGATATCCGTTGTCTTCTTGTTCTCCATTTTATACTCTTCGTATTTAGTTCTAATAATTATACGCTGGTTAATTATAAAAGTTTCTTAATTATGTCCATGTCATGAGGCTCAACCGGAACAAGGGCATATCTTTTTACTTTTGTAATGTTCATTTCATCTAAAAGGTCAACTACGTTTTTATAAGTCGATTTATCCGTCGGCTTAATCAGAACAGTCAAATTGTCTACTTCTCTAACTTTTTCATACAGTATTTTTCTAATACCATTTGCTGAATAGTCAGTTTTAATAGGGTTTGGATCATCAATACCCATATAAACATAGACAAGATTATTCTCATCAGCTATGATAGACATAGCGTGAGTAGCTTTAACCGCTTGTTTTTCCTCTTCTTTAACGGTATCATCCTTAATAGGCATATTGATTTCCATTGTCTGAGGCTTACTGAAGGTGGTGGTTAACATGAAAAACGTAACCAGCAGGAATCCTAGATCCACCATAGGAGTCAAATCAACACGGGTAGACATTTTTTTAGCTTTTTTTCCGCCCTTGCCTTTTTTACCCTTACTCTCTTTAACGACCATTTCAGCCATTATTCAATCTCCTTTTTATTTTTGCACTGGTGGTGCTGCTTCTAAATTTGTAACTAATCTGAACTTATTGATTTGTAAAGTTTTATCCTGGAAAGTATTCATTACTTTCTTTACAAGAGGATAAGCAGCAGAGCCGTCACCTTTTATTGCAAATAACTGACTTACGTATAAACTTCTGTCCGTTTCATACACAACAATCTTAGCGAATTTCAACCATTCTTTCAACTCATTGTTGGTAGAATCAACCGGAATACCAGTCTGATATCCAGGTTTATTTCTTTCTTCTTGAGAAAGGTCAAGAAATTCAGGAAGTTTGCTAATTGGGACACCAAAACTGCTGAGAAGTGAGAAAATACGCTTCTGTTCAGGAGTAATTGTAATATTCTTATTCTCTGCAATTTTATCAATTAATTTTTCTCTATTATACTTTCCTTCCATTCCAAAAAAGACTTTTCCGCTTTTATCTATTGTTACAGTAACAATATTAACATCGGGCATCTTAATTTCAGAGATAGACGATGGTAAAGATACCACAACAGGATCATCTGATTTGAACTGGGTTGTAAGCATAAAGAACGTAAGGAGCAAGAATGCAACATCGCACATCGCTGTCATATCAACAAGCGTGCTCTTACGTGGAATTTTTACCTTTGGCATATTTTGCTCAACAATTTTAAATTATTATTAATTAACTATGATGCGCTACAAAATTCTGAACAATTGAAATGCCAGCTTCATCAATAGCATAAGTCATTTTATCAATCTGAGTTGTAAAGAAGTTATAGGAAACAATTGCTATAGCTGAAGTACCGATACCAAGAGCTGTGTTGATAAGAGCTTCAGAAATACCATTAGCTAAACCAACTGCATCCGGTGCGCCGGCATGAGCCATAGATGAGAATGCTCTAATCATACCAATAACTGTTCCTAACAAACCGAACAAAGTTGCGATAGAGGAAATTGTTGCCAAGATAACCAAATTTTGTTCAAGCATTGGTAATTCCAAAGAGGTAGCTTCTTCAAACTCCTGTTTAATTGCAACAGTTTTCTGATCTCTGTTTAAGCCTTTTTCTAAAACCATTTCCTGATATTTTTCCAAACCGGCTTTAACTACGTTAGCTACAGAACCTTGCTGTACGTCGCAAGCTTTTTTTGCACTTTCAATATCATCTGCTGAAAGATATGAATGTACTTTTGCAATAAATGAGTTTACTTTGCCTTTACCTTTAGCTTTATTAATAGTAATAAATCTTTCGATACAGAAGGTTAATACCATCATAAGCACACTGATAAGAATAGGTACGATAGCGATACCGCCCTTATAAATAATTCCTAAAAAGTTGCCTGATTTTGCATTATTTGCAACATTGTTACCTTCAAAGTTTGTCGGGTTACCTAAAACAAAAAGATAAATGCAATAACCTGCAATAAAAATCAATGGGATTGCAACAGATGCAAAACCTGCAGAAATTTTTCCTTTTGCCTGTTTGGTACTTTTGGCTTTTACTGTTTCGTTCACAATTAGCTCCTCTAAAAATGATGATTGTTTATTTTTATTTTGTTTTTAAAAAAGTCAAATTTTATGTCACAAATTTAATAAATTAATAACAATATTTATTAAAAAGCGTAAAAAAAACTTGGGCTCATATATTTTTTATTTTCAGTACGAATTTTACTAACAATTTACCTTGTATGCAAGTAATTTTTAAGTACCGATTTACTTATTTTTTGCCTTATTTGGCTTCAGCTAATTTAGGGAATTTCAATTTTGCCAGTTCAAATGCTCCAAACATGGCGCCTGTAAACACTAAATCACCTAATAATGTATACTGGAAAAACGGGATAGCCATTGTGAAACAAGCACTTAAGCCAGCCATTGTTTTGGGATACATAATTCCGAATGCCCACTCTGCATAATTAGTAATTACAAAAAAGGAAACAGAAGCGAATACAGAAGCAGCTAAAACTCTGCCGAAACTTCTTTTATTCCTTAACATAAAACCGGTAACAGTTATCAATAAAAAGCCGGTATAAACTGCCGGTACCAAATAGTGGAAGCCGAGCACAACATCAGATAATACTAATATAATTAAAGGTACAATAACGGCCAGTTTTTTACTGGAAAAATATGCTCCTCCGAATAATGCCATTGCAGCAACAGGGGCAAAATTAGGCGGATGAGGTAATATTCTAAATAACGCAGCAGCAAAAATCATCAAGCTTACCGTTACAAATCTTGGACTTAAAATTTTTTTAATCATGTTTTCTCCTAAAGTTCTTATTGTTTTATTTATTTCAAAATCATATTAATCAAATATATTAACTTAAACAAAATACAATTAATAAAAAAGAATTTCTTTTATATAAATAACAAAATGTATCTTATAAACTAATTTTTACACCTGCATACCCGGATCTTTTTGGTGTTTCATAGCCGAATATCTCTTCATATTTTTTATTAAGAAGATTTTCAAGCCTAAAATATACTTCAAAGTTATTTAAGAATCTGTAACTTCCGGCTAAATTTACCAAAGTATAATCTACCAGCTTTACACGCTTATAAGGATAAGTGAAATATGTAAAATCTATATCATCTCGTTTACCGGTATAAATAGTTTCAAGATTTATGTTAGCGTTTTCCATAAAATTATAACTTATATATAAACCTGCCTTATTGTATGGTCTTCTTAATAGCGACTGCTCCTTTTTTAACAAGTTATTTGTTGCATTTTTATAGTCTGTCTGATCCTTTGTATCCAGATATGTATAATTTGCTTTAACTATTAAGTTGCTTAAAACTCCTGCTGAAGCAAAAACTTCAACACCTTTAATAATAGCTTTTCCTGTATTTATTGAACGGAAAGAAGAATCTGTACCAAAAAGGTCTTTGTATTTACTGCTAAAATAATTGGCACCAACAGTTAATGTTTTTCCGAGAAAATACTTTTCAAAGCCAAGATCCCAGCCAAAACTTCTTTCCGGATTTAAGTTTTTGTTTCCATAAACCGGATCGAACAAATAGAACAAAGAAGGTGCCTGGAAACCATTGCCTGCTGAGCCCCTTAATTTTAAGGCTAACGAATTAATTATATATGCAGGAGCTATCCTATATGTAAAAACAGATCCAAATTTTTCATTTCTGTCATAACGGACACCAACTACAGGGAAAAAATTATCGCCCAGGTTCATTTGGCTCTGTAAATAAGCGGATGAAGTTGAGTTTTTGTTGTTCGGGAAAACTGAGTTATAAAATGTTGAATAATACTCAGAAGTAGCCTGTTCCTGCTCAAACTCCAAACCGAAGACAAAATTAAACATTTTATTTAAATTTATATTGTTTTGCCAGTCGAACTTAATCTTTCTCCCGTCATAAAAACTTCTTGAATCATAACTATAAAGCGGTGTGGACTCAGTTGTGTAATGCCGTAAATTTCTGGTGTATGAAAATCCGATATTGGTAGTTATAAAATTATCCATTAGGGAAAGTGACTCCTCAGCACGAAAGAAAGATTCTTCGGTTTTTGCTTTATAAGTAGGATCATCTCCCCCCTTGCCTCCGTTTTGGTCAAGATCAGCATTTGCTTTGGTAAAATAATAAGAGACTTTAGCCTTTAAGTTATCATACAAATTAATACCTAAATGAGCTGAAGCATTATAATTATCGGCACCATCTTTTTCAGTGTTTCCATAGGACTCTCCGGCTGAAGTAAAACCTGATGTCTTGTACCTGCTTAAATTAACGGCGTAATTAAAGATATCAAAGTTTCCACTGGAGCCTATCATACCTTTGTAGGTATTAAAAGAGCCTCCTTCAGTTAATATATTTAGATTTGGTTTATGGGAGCTTTCTTTGGAAATAATATTTATAACGCCTGACAATGCATCACTACCATATAGCGTACTTTGAGGGCCCCTCAATATTTCTATTCTGCTTATGTTATCAAGGCTAAGGTTTGCAAAATCATATACACTATTAGGATCATTGCACATATTTAGTTTAATTCCATCCAAAAGTACGATTGAATGCCCGGGATTATCACCGCGCAAATAAACGTTGGACATCTTACCCGGGCCACCCATTTGAGTGGTTGATAAGCTGTACTCATTTTTCAGCATATCAAATACGTTGATTTTATTTTCCTGCTGAATCTGGACACTATCAATAACGGAAATGGCGCTTCCTATCTGTTGAAGCGGGGTGTAGGTTTTAGTGGCGGTAATTACAATTTCATCCAGCTTATAAGCTTTCAGAGAATCCTTTTTAGAATTAGCCTGCGAAAAAACTAAAATATTTATGCACAAAATAGAAAACAGAACAAATTTAAAATTCATTGAAGTTACTCCTGGTAATTTTTTAATAAAGGTTGTAACTTCGTGGGGGATAAAAAAACGAAATGAAAAGCTGAACTATACTCATTAACGTTAATCCGACCTCTGCCCGCGAAGGTTGATTAATATACTTGCGGCCGGTCTCCTGACTTAAACATAACGTTTATTACAGTTGCGCGACAGTGCCGGAATCTCACCGGACTTCCCTTGTTTTTTGGTTCTTACCCAAAAACCGCAAATATTATAATTGAAATATAAAATATTTATACAAATTCTCCAAGTTAAAATAAGTAATAATTTTTATCATAGGGCTAACTCCATTTGCAATTTTTGGAAATCTTATTCAATTATATTAGTTTACCAGCACAGTTTCAGAACAATTTCTATCGCTTATAAGGTGCAAATATGAACAAAGTTTTAATGTTTCTAATTCTTGTTTTATTTTCCTATGAAACAACATTTCCATGTACAACCGCAGTTGTCTCAGGCAGAGCAACTGCTGACGGCAGACCGCTATTGCTTAAGAACCGGGATGCCGATGAACTTCAGAATAGATTAGTTTCTTCCACTGAGGGAAATTTTAAATTTATTGGACTGGTAAATTCCAACGATATATTAAACAAGCAGATCTGGAGCGGATATAATAATTACGGATTTGCTATAATGAACTCAGCATCTTATAACCTGAAAGGCAATGATAATACAAAGTTGGCTGACCTTGAGGGCGTTATAATGAAGATGGCTCTTAGTAAATGTAAAACTGTTGATGATTTTGAGAATTTGCTTAAGAATATTAAAAAACCTTATGGTGTGGAAGCAAACTTTGGCGTAATTGACGCGCAAGGCGGTGCAGCATACTTTGAAGTCAATAATTTTAAGTATGTAAAATATGACGTAAATGATCCTGTTGTTGCACCTGACGGATATCTTATAAGAACTAACTATTCATTTGCCGGTGAAGACAACAAAGGATTTGGATATATAAGGTTTAATACAGCAAAAGATATTTTTAATAAAGAATTTACAAAGAATAAACTGTCTGCCTCTTTTTTAATTTGTGACGTCCCAAGATGTCTGGTTCATTCACTAACTGAAACAGACTTGACAAAAGAACTCCCCAAGGATCTGACCGATAAGAAGTACGTTTTTTTTCGAGATTATATTCCAAGATATTTATCAGCTTCTGCAATAGTAATACAAGGAGTAAAGTCCAATGAATCAGCTGCCCTTACGACAATGTGGACAATTTTAGGTTTCCCGCTTACCTCGGTTGCCGTACCTGTGTGGATTCTGGATGACGGCAGCCTGCCCACAATCCTTACTACAGATAATACAGGGAAAGCCCCTTTGTGCAATCTGGCACTAAAATTAAAAAGTATGACATTCCCAAAACAGAATGACGCAACAGAAAACTATATAAATTTAGCTGCATTAATGAACCAGGCAGGAACAGGCATAAGGCAGAAACTCTCCCCTATTGAAAACAGTATTATTACCAAAGCCGAAAAACAAATTTCCGAATGGAGATTAAATGGTTTAAATGTAAATGAAGCCAAATCATTTTATAATTGGATTGATACTAATCTTATTAATGAAATTAAACAAAGTACAGGGTTGGAATGAAAGCATTTATGAAAAGAAATATTTATTTTAGTTTAGCTTCTATGGCGATAATCATCCTATTTAATGGCTGCAGCAGTATTGAGAACTTTGTCCGGGATACCCCATTTGTTCATAAACTTTCCAAGGAAGATATAAAAAACATTCAATATTATATTAGCAGCGGAATGGTACTTGAGTACAAGGAAGTGAATTCAGAAAGTAAAGTATCGGGAGATAATAAAGTAAAGAAGAACGAAAAAGTTTACAAGAAAGATGTTGTCATTTTTCCGAACACACCCGGTATTGCTACTGATGTTATTGATGATGCAATATATATTCAGTTTTCAGACGATATTACTTTAGGTTTCATACCGGAAGACGAATTGTCAGACTCCCCATATACTGTTTTCTCAATTAACGGTATAGAAATTAAAGATGGATATAGTATAAGGTTCAGAGGCGCCGATTACACTGTGCATTTTGGAAGCTATGAGAATGGAATTTTTGCAGCCGGAAATACACCGAAACTGCAATATAAACTTTCATACAACCAAAAGCATAAACAAGACAGTGAAACAATAAAAGGCAAAACACTATAAGCAAGTTATAATATTATTTATTTACCAAGTGTCACTTCAAAAGAGTATTTTAGAGGCGAATTATCCATTTTGCTATTTCTTTCGCCGTTTCCGGGGCTATGGCTTCCCCTATTGCCTCTGTTACCTTTTCCTCTTTGACCACCGCCCATCTCATCTTCGCCAGAACTTTCTTTCATATTATTCTTCATAGCCGGCATTTCTATTTTCTCAGTAAAGAATTCGACATTAATTTTACTACTGCCGGCGGTGTTTAGAAAGAACTGCGACTTGTTGTTTCTGTTTAACGGAATCTTCAATTGATAAACCAGTTGATAATTTGAGTATTCCATTTTTACTTTGAATCCGTTTTCATCATTTAATTGATAAGTGCTAAGGTATTTCTCATTATTATCTAAAATTGAATATTCGTGCTGATCACTAATAAGATTAGAAATCCGCTCCTGCATATCATTGCCAATTCCATTTTCTTCACCCTGCAGCCGG
The DNA here is from genome assembly GCA_030706105.1 of Bacteroidota bacterium. Taxonomy (GTDB): domain Bacteria; phylum Bacteroidota; class Ignavibacteria; order Ignavibacteriales; family Ignavibacteriaceae; genus JAUZPC01. Next base: position 7,959 of record JAUZPC010000093.1, read on the forward strand.
TTAGCCCTCATTACTTCAAAATCAACTTTTTGAGGATATTGAATAAATATTTTATTCGTTGAATTGCCAGGGTCTAAAGATATTTTCATTCCCCCATTTAATATTTTCATCATTTTCTTAATATCTGAAGAGACCAAACAAAGATAAAGGTTGTCGTTATCATTTTTAAATCCAAACGAAATTCCCTCACCTTCTATGTAATGTAGTGATTTCCCCCAGTCAGAGACGCCGCCTGAAAATTTAAATCCTTCGTTTAAATATTCGCTCTGAACTTGTTTTGCACCGGAGCAGCCTAAGATATAAAACATTGATAAAATTGAAAGAAGAAAGAGACTTCCTCTTTTTACTGAATTTTTAAACATAATTTTCCTTTACTAAAATAATTAGTTCAGTTGACCAGGAACGAATTAGAATATTTATTTATTTTCGTTGTTTTGCTGAGGCCGGTTAGGACGGTTCATTCTTTCCTTATTCATTTTAGTAAACTCTTCATTTTGTTCAGCGGTTAGTATTTTTTCAATCTCAATATTAACTTTTTCGCGAATTTTCATCATTTCTGCTCTTCTTTGGTCACGATCTTCAATATTTAGATTTTTCATTTCATTTTCTGAAGTTGTTAATATTGAATCGACTTTTGCAGTCTGCGCGTCATTTAGTTTTAATCTTTCTTGATATTGCTTAACTCTGTCTTGATGAGTCATTCTCATCTGAGCATTTGCACTAATTGCAAAAAAAGAGAAGAATAAGACTGCCGATATTATGATTTTATACATTTTGAATCTCGTTTTTATGTTAATAGATTTCTTGGAATAGTCGTAACTGTTCCATTCTAATTACATAGCATTTGACAAGGTTATTGTTGAAATGGTTTAAATAGTTTATTCAAGCCCGATCCCCCTTTATCCCCCTTCCGAAGGGGGAAAAGCCCAACCGCTTGGATATTACACAGTCTCTAAATCTAGTGGCAATTTAACAGAATCAGGGAAATTGCAGAAATGCTGTGAGTTGTTTAATCTATGGATAAAATCCCGCCCCGAATCGTCTTCGACTTCATTCGGCCTGCCACTATGTGGGGCTACAGA
>JAUZPC010000094.1 GCA_030706105.1 Bacteroidota bacterium
AGGAAGTCTTGCCAATTAAACTAATATAATTAGTTGAATTGAAATAGTCTTCAGCCCATTTGTCTCCCTCAGATCCAATAAGAATCGGGGTTATATTTTTTTGATTTAGCAATTTTACCAATTCGACATAATTTTCAATAGGCCATCTTCTAAGGGAACCAGAGTTGATGAGGTTTTTTGCCCCGGCGGGTGTAATCAAAATTGCCGGCTTGGGGAGTGACTTAATAATTGTCCTTACTTTTTCATCAGCCTCATGTAAAACAATTGAGGCGAGTTTTGCCCTCTGCATTCTAAAGTCATCTACTTCAGAAATGAGCTTGGCATATTCATCTGCAAAATACCTTCCTTTTACAAAAGTATTTATTCTGTTGGCGTTGTCAAAGGTTTTAAGCTTAGGTGTCCTTAGAGTTAAAGCCAGGAGCCTATAACGTTTATCAAAGTAAGGGATAAGGACTTCATCATAGCGTTTGCCAAAAAACTTAGTCCATACGCCTAAGAGGACACTTAGTTTTTCAAATAAATTACCGGTAAGCAGTTTCTTCTCATTAATAACGATAACATCATCAATATTATTGAACAGTTTTATAAGTGGGGCTACTATCTCCCCGCAAATCCAGGAGATATTGCAGTCAGTGCCATATTTTTCTCTGGCTGCACTCAATATTGAAGATGCCATAACAACATCTCCAATTGCACCTAACTTAATAATTAATACTTTTTTCAACTTTTTCTTATTTTTGTAATTAATATTGGATAATTCTTTTTAGTGTATATTGTTATAATTATTAGATTTAAATTTACACTATTAATATTAATAATTCTATTTATAAATGAAAATTTCCGTAATTACACCTGCATTTAACTCTGCAAATGTAATAAGAAAGAACGTTTTGTCAATAATTTCTCAAAATTATTCCAATTTTGAGCATATTATCATAGATAAACGAAGCTCTGACAGTACGTTACAGATTGTTACAGACTTGTATAGAGGGGCAGGTTTGGAAAATAAATTAAAAATTTTTTCCGGTGAAGATACCGGGATTTCAGATGCCTTTAATAAAGGTATTAATGCCGCGTCAGGTAATATTATTACTATTTTAAATAGTGATGATTCTTATATTGGCGATGCAGTTTTTGATACCGTAGTAAATTTATTTCGCAGAAACCCCAAGAGCTTAATAGTTCACGGTGATATTTTTTTTAAAGATGAAAAATACGGCTCAAATGTAAGAAACCCATTGCCCTATCATGCAATTGAGGGGGTGTTATTTAATCATCCTACAATGTTTCTAAAAAGGGAAGTCTATACTGAAATAGGATTATTTGATACCGATTTTAAATATTCTATGGATTTTGAGCTATATTGCCGGCTTGCAAAAAAATATAAACCGTTAAAAAACTATTGCTGTTATTACCAAAATGAGCCTCTTGTTTTAATGGAGGCCGGCGGTGCTTCATGGAAGAATGAATTTGGGAGTATAGCCGAATTGAAAAAAGCGTTAATAAAAAATGGACTTTGGGGATTTGACAGCTCCAAATTTTATTATGCAAGATTGTTCAGAACAAAAGTTAAGGAGTTTTTGACATCAATAAAAATGGATAAAATAATTACTAAATGGCGCAATCTGAAATGGAAAAAATAATTAAATGAGCTTTTCGCTAACCGAAATAAAAAATATTTTTAGTCTTAAAAATAACTCAAGATCATCCAAGGCATTAAAAAACATTATTGTACTATTCTTTTTTCAGGGCTTTAATTTTGTTTTTAACCTTGCAATTGTTCCCTTAACCCTGGGATATTTGGGCAAAACGGAATATGGTATTTGGCTTACTTTAAGTTCTATCATTGGCTGGCTCAGCTTTCTTGATTTAGGGATAGGAAATGGATTGCGGAATAAACTGGCAGAGGCGCTGGCAAAGGATGATTACTCTAAAGCGAGAATATTTGTCAGTACTGCTTATGCAATCTTTACAATTGCCGCTGTGGCCTTGTGGATTATTTTTGCTGCAATTTACAGGTTTATTAAATGGGAAATGATCTTGCAGTCACCGGTCTCCTTAAATGAACAAATTTATTTCTTAGTGCTTTTTGTTTTCATTTTCTTTTCCATTCAGATAGTATTAAAACTTATATATTCAATAACAGCAGCAGACCAAAAGCCGGGGATAAACGGCGTTTTAACTTTTTTTGCCAATCTTCTTACATTAGGATATATTTTTATACTTAAATATTCAACTAAGGGTTCTTTGTTTTTGCTGGGTACCGGGTCGGGTTTAATACCGGCTCTTGTTTATTTGCTGGGTTCAATTTTTCTTTTTAACAGGAGTTTTAAAAATTTTGCTCCCGGATTTAAATTTATTCAATTCAAATATGCAAAAGAACTATTTTCGCTAGGAATCCAATTCTTTGTAATACAAGTAACGGGTCTGATTGTATTTGCAACTAATAATCTGATAATAACACAATTGTATGGGCCTAATGAAGTAACTACTTATAACATTGCATATAAACTATTTTTCCTGGTGACAATGGTTTTCAGCATTATACTTAATCCATTTTGGACTGCCTATACAGAAGCTTATGTGAAAAGTGATTTTGCGTGGATAAGAAAGACGACAAGGTATTTATTTTATCTATGGATTGGTTTTACTTTTATTACGGGCCTTTTGTTAGTATTTTCAAATTACATATATAGAATTTGGGTAGGTGGAAGTATTCAAATTCCATTTGCATTATCATTGATTATGGGCGTTTTTATCACCATTTCCAACTGGAATAATATATTTGTCTATTTTATAAATGGTACGGGAAAAATAAAAATCCAGTTTTATTATGCCATAGTACAGGGAATTATAAATATTCCTCTCTCAATTACCATGGGTAAAATATTAAATATCGGGCCTGCCGGTGTTATGGTGGGGACGTGCATTACCATGCTTATCGGTTCCCTTTTTAACCCGATTCAATATTTCAAGATTATCAGTAAAACAGATAACGGGATATGGGGTAAATAGATGAAGTACTTAGTAAAGTTACAAAATCTAATTGTCTATTTTATATCTATTCTATTGTTGCTGATTTTAAAATTGTATCCGGCTAAAATTCTTAAAAATACATTAATGGTGATCAGGCTGGATTCAATAGGCGACTATATCCTTTTCAGGAATTTCTTAGAAGTATTAAAAAAGAGTGAGAAGTTTAAAAATTATTCTATTACTTTATGCGGTAACATAGTTTATCGGGATATCGCAGAGGGATTAGATACAGAATTTATAGACAGGTTTATTTGGATAAATAGAAAAAAGTTTTATTCAAATCCTATTTATAAATTTAAAATCCTTAAGCAGGTTAAAGAAACCGGAAGTGAAACAATTATTAATCCCACATATACAAGGGAAATTTTGTATGGAGATATGCTTGCAAAAGCAGCAATAGCACCTATTAAAATTGGCAGTTCCGGAGCTGTAGATAAGCATCTTAAATGGAAGCTGGGCTTGTTCGGGAAATCAATTTATAATAGAGTAATACCTGCGGTTAATGAAAATTTATTTGAGTTTTTCCGGAATATAGAGTTCTTTGAAGGAGTACTGGAAGAGCGAATTGAAATAAACACCCCTTCTATTATAATTAAAAAAACAGACTTGAAGCTGCCTTTTGACAGATATGCTGTTGCTTTTATTGGTGCTCAGGATATTGACAGGAGATGGAATGTAAATTACTTTGCAGAGATCTGTAATTACATAGTTAAAAAGTATAAGCTTCCTGTTGTTATTGCCGGTGGGGACTGTGAAAGGAAGGATGCCGATAAAATTATTAGCATATCAGGTTCTGATAAGGTCCTGGATTATACAGGAAAAACTTCTTTAATAGAACTTATTCACCTGATAGCGAAAGCGAAACTATTAATAGCGAACGAGACTTCGGCCATTCATTTTGCGGCTGCCGTAAAGACACCATTTGTTTGTATAAATAGAGGTAAGCATTTAGGGCGGTTTTCTCCTTATCCGGAAAAGGTCTATAATAAAGGTTTATATGTATATCCAAAAATAATTAAAGAAAATTTTGAAGAGTTTATAAATAATGATACATTTAGGTATGATTCAGAATTGAATATTGACCAAATCGGTCCTGAAGAAGTTAAAAAAGCTATAGACAATTTTCTGCCGGACAAATGAAAATATCATCTATTATAATTGCAAAAAATGAAGAGTTAAACATTGCACGCTGCATAGAAAGCCAGTTGGAGTGTGTGGATGAGATTGTTGTACTTGTCGGGAATGAAAGTACAGACAGAACGCTGGAAATTGTAAACTCTTATGAAAAAGTAAAATGCGAAACTGTTGAGTGGATGGGTTATGCTAAAACCAAGCAATATGCAGTTACTTTAACTACTAATAATTGGGTCTTATGGATTGACGCAGACGAATGTCTTAGTAAAAATTTAATTGAGGAAATTAAAAAATTTAAAGACAAAACACCTGATAATGAAGTGTATTCTTTTCCTCGGAAAGCAGAATTCTTGGGCCGTTGGATATTGCATGGCGGCTGGTATCCCGGAAGAGTTGAGAGACTGTTTGATAAGACCCGTGTCCGTTTTAGTGAAAGCGATGTTCACGAGTATCTTTCATATACAGGCAGGCAGGGATATTTTACAAATGATATTGAACATTATACAGATCCGAATATAAAACACTACCTGAAAAAACTTAATAATTATACATCACTTGCGGCAAATGAGCTTTTAAGCAAGAAGAAAGTGTTTAAATTGTCGGATATTATAATAAGACCTTTATGGCTTTTTGTGAAAATGTATTTTATTAAAGCCGGATTTCTTGATGGTTTACAGGGTTTCATTTTGGCATCATTTTCGTCTTTTTATGTTTTTACAAAATACTGTAAATTATGGGAATTAAAAAAATAAGGATAAAGTAAATGGATAGCCCTCAGAATAATGAACTTCTTTTTATGCAGCTAATAATGCAGAATCAACAGATAGCTCAGTTTGCGTTAGGAAAAACAGTCAACCCTGTTACCAATAAAACTGAGGTCAACTTAGAAATGGGAAAACTGATTATTGACTCTCTTGATATGCTTAAAGTTAAAACCAATGGTAATTTAACAAACAATGAAGCTGCCTTTTTGGATAACGTACTTTCAGAATTAAAAATTACTTATTTGGAATTATTATCTAAAAATTAGAATATTATGAAATTAGGAATAATAGTAAATCTTTCAAAAGAAAATATTCTTGATCATGCAACGCAAATAATTAAGAAATTTGAAGAGAATGGGTTAGATTTTCTTATAACTGATACTGCCGCCATTAGCTTGGCTGGAAAAAAGATTGCCGTAAAAAGAATAAATATTTGCGAAAGCGATAAGATATACAAGCGGAGCGATTTGCTTATATCTCTTGGCGGCGATGGGACAATGCTTGCAACTTCGTTTAAAGCAGCGTTTTACAACAAACCCGTTTTAGGTATAAATTTAGGAAAGCTTGGCTTCCTTGCGGAAATTGGTATGGACCAAATTGACCTGTTAATAAATGAAATAAAGAACGGGTCATTAAAATATGAAGAGCGTATGCTTTTAACGGGTAAATGCGTCGGCCATAATATAGAAAAACTTTCCGCCTTAAATGACTTGGTGTTTGATAAAGGCGGCTGGCCTAAAATGATAGACTTATCGGTATATGTGGATGAGGAGTTTGTAACCACATATTCAGCTGATGGTTTAATAGTAGCGACACCTACAGGGACAACCGGATATTCACTTTCAACAGGTGGTCCTATAGTAAGCCCCAAAACAGATGTCATTACGCTTTCCCCAATATGCCCTCATAGCTTAAACATAAGGCCGCTTGTTTTGCCGGGTGATGCCAGAATTAAAATTAAGGCAAATTCTCTGCACAAGGAAATTCAAATTAATTGCGACGGACAAAGAGTATTTTCTTTTAAGCCCCCATTAACTATCGAAATAGTGAAAGCCGACAAACCGGCTATTATTGCAATGACATCTACATCGGATTATTTCAATACTCTCAGAACGAAATTAATGTGGGGGATTGATTTAAGGAAAAACAATCAAAGACATAAGGAGTAATAATGAAAGTTATAATTTTTTTTCTGTTCCTTTTTCCTCTAACCATAATTGCTCAAGATATGAATAAGTGTATAATTGATACAACCACTAATAAGACCATGCTTATTGGCCCAACTTCATTGGAAGCTTTTAAAGATACTGCATTTGCTGAGTGGTATAATTCAGAATATGATAATTATTCCATTGACTCGTCAGCTCTTACATCTTTAGGAAATGATTTTTCTTTAATTGAAGTTAAAATTGTTATGGGCACCTGGTGCTCAGACAGCAGGCGGGAAGTTCCTCGCTTAATGAAAATATTGAATCATATTGATTTTCCGTTAACTAAGCTGACTATTATTAATGTTGACAGAAAAAAAGATGACCATAATGGTAAAGTGAAAAATCTGGATATAGAAAAAATTCCTACTGTAATTGTATATAAAGACGGTTATGAAATGGGACGTATTATAGAAACTCCGCAGGAAAGTTTGGAAAAAGATTTAGTAAGGTACTTTAACAGAAAAATCTAAGTACTTAGAGGGCGTTTATTAAAATAATTCTATTTTATGTAAATTTTCAACTTGTTATGTCTTATTATCTCCATTAATTTTGGGGCGTATTTTTTAAGGAATTTTAGTGAAGATAAAAACTCAAACGGCAGCAGTAGTGCTGCCGGTACTCTGCTCGGTTTTATATTTCTTATTCAAACTGTTTAACTCAGATATAATTATCCATAACAGCGGTTATACATATTTAAGATATGCGTATAATATTATTTCAGGCTGCGGATATTCTTATAATGCAGATAGAATTTATACTTATGGTACAGCCGGTGTCTTGAATACTTTTATAATTGTAATATTAAAATCGATATTCAAATCTACGTTAGGGGCTTATATATTGGTCTTTTCTGCTGCATTATTTGCAGGAGCATCTCTCTTAGGTCTTTACCTTCTATTATTTGATAGGGTCGATCTGAAAAAATTTGAAATGTGTGTCTTTGGGTCATTTACAGTAACCTGGATAATATTTTTCACTCCATTTATTAAATTTGTTTTGGCCGGTGAAGACACTTGTCTTTCTATTGCCTTAATTATTCTCACTATCGCATTATTATATCGGCTTGAGAAGGAATTCCGGTTGCTTAATGTTGTGCTGTACTGCGTTTCCTTCTGGTTGTGTTATAATGCAAGGATTGAAAATTTATTTTTCATAAGCACTTTTGCCTTCTTGTTTGTTTTTCTTCGGGGTTTTACTCCTAATAATAAGAAGGTGTTGCTTAGTCTGCTTGTAATAATTGTAATAACGGATGCGGCAGTTAAATATTTTGTATTTAACTCGTTTCTCCCTCTTCCCTTCTATGCAAAGAAAATCGGCTTTCTTAATTATTTTCCAACGGGAAAGCAAAGTTCTATTTATAATTTAAAGTTATTTCTTTTATATGCTTCCCCATTTGTTTTGGTGCTAATTTTTACTGTTACAAAATCAGCAGTTAAAACGGTAATGCTATACTTACTGCCATTACTTTCTCTTATAATTATATTAATGTTTGCAGACCATTCAGAGGCTGCCAATGCAAGATATTTCTATCCGCTTCTGTTTCCGCTGGTAATATTAAGTTTTTATACCTTAAATAAGTTCACTGACTCATTTATCATTAACAAAGACGTATTAATGATTTTATTTAAGGGCAGGACAATTTATGCAGGTTTATTTATCCTTCTGTTTTGTGTTATAAATTTTGGGTTAGAGAGTTATTATGATTCCAAATATTCACAGGGAAAAGGAGATAGCACACAACAAGTATCGTTATGGAAAAAGTACCCTCCCCTGCCGGACAATGTAAGAAGTGAATTATTAACCGATATTATTAATACTCTTCCCGGGAACAGTAAAGCGGCCGTTTTATTAGCAGGGTTTAGTCTTCCGGGAAAGAAATTAAATCTAATAGATCTTTCCGGTTGTAATAATACGGAAATTGCAAAAAATGGCTTTTCTTTTGATATTATCAGCCAAATTTCACCTGATATTATTTTGCTGCCGGATTCGTCATTTAAAAGTCTGAACGAAATGATTGTTCGCAATGAAGGTTTTAACAAAGAATTTATTTATCTGCCAAATGTCCTTAAATCAGGATTGGCTATCAACAGAAAGAATTATCAGGCGGCCAAAGATATTCTTGATATTTTAAGAAATTATTACCGGAAACAGACCGGTAGGAAATAAAAGGATTGCTAAAGCCGATTAAGCGGAATTATAAAAAAAGGGAGACAATGTTACTGTCTCCCTTTTTTAATTTTATTAAGATAGGAATTATTACTTACTTCATCAAAATCATTTTGCGTGTAAGCGAATTACTGTTTGTTGTTATTCTGTAATAATATGCACCGCTTGAAAGTTGAGAAGCATCAAATTTAACTTCGTGCATACCCTCTCTCTGATAATCCTGAACTAAAGTTGCTACTTTTTGTCCCAGCATATTAAATACTTCTAATTTTACCATTCCATCTTTTGGCAAGGAATAACTTATGGAAGTAGAAGGATTAAACGGATTGGGATAGTTCTGCATCAATTCAAATGAATATATCTTATTGCCATTTTCTCCTACAGATGTTGCCACAGAGTTGATATTAAAAATATACTCGCTGTTGGCAGAAACTTGCATAGAGTAAGAAGTGGTTGTTAGCATATTTATTGAATTAGGTACAGATGGGCCCGTAAGAATAAAATTATATTTACTCTTTATTTCTTCGGGTATTTCTGAGGCTATATTTTCCCAGGAAAGTGTAAGATTTCCGGCTTTTTTTGCATACATCCTGAATTGCCATGATTTTCCTACCTGAGGGTATTCAAAAGAATGTTTTACATCTCTTTGATATTTAGTAAATAAGCTGTTCCAATCATTGTGCATAAAATAAGTTTCAAATGCATCAG
>JAUZPC010000095.1 GCA_030706105.1 Bacteroidota bacterium
ATGCTTACGGTTATATTTTGGGGATGGTACTGGGAGAGAAAGCGGTTTCAGGAGCAGATAAGCTAACATTTATAACTTCCCCAAGTTTGGCTCCTTTCCCTGTATGGATTGAACAGCTTGTTGCGGAAAGCACCGGTAAAGAAGGCAAAGGTATTTTACCACTGTTTGACCCTTATAAATATGACGATCTATACCTTGAAGATAGAGTTATTGTTTACATTGCCCTTAAAAATGAAAAAGACGATGAAACAATTAAATTCCTGAATTCATTAGCTGATTATCATACTGTGATATATATATATTTAGATGATTTGTATGATTTAGGGAAAGAGTTTTACAGATGGGAAATTATTACTGCAGCAGCAGGTTCCATCATGGAGATCAATCCATTCAATCAGCCAAATGTGCAGCTTGCTAAATCATTAGCTACTAATGTTATAAATGAATATCTGGAAAAAGGGAAATTGACTGAACCTGAACCTGTTATTTCAGGTGATATTTCTGTTTATGGAGATATTGAAGGTGATGATATAATTTCTGCTTTTGAAGACTTTATTTATGATCTGGATTATTTTGATTATTTCTCTATTCTGTCTTATGTTAATCAGACACAAGAAAATAATGAAGCAATGGAAGATTTCAGAGAGTATTTGATATCCTTCCACGACAATCCTGTAACAACAGGGTACGGACCAAGATATTTACATTCTACCGGGCAGTTGCATAAAGGCGGCGAGGATAATGGAATGTTTATAATATTTACGTCAGATATAAACTCCGACATAGATGTACCAGGCAAAGGTTATTCATTCGGAACCCTTATTTCAGCACAAGCTCAGGGTGATTTTAATGCTTTAAGTAATTTGGAAAGAAGAGTAATTAGAATTCACTTCAAGGATTCATTTGCCAAGGGAATAAAGAAACTTATCAACATACTTAAAGAAGATTAGATTTCTTTTAAAATAAAAATAGAAAAGCCGTCTCCAAATAATAAAGAGACGGCTTTTTATTTTATTATACTTTCTGATCCACTAACGAGCCTTGAGCGGCTTGTCCGGAGCTTTGCAGAGTCTCTATAAGAGTTGCAATATCATCTTGCGTAACCGAGCCTGTTTCCTGCTTCTTGATAAAGTCAAGCAAGTCTTGAGATATTTTACTGTTGGAGCTTGCAGATGCAGCTGAAGTTGTGTCATCAGGAGGAGGGCCTTGTGGTTTTTCCGGCGGTTTAAAACCGGCAGCATTCATAACTTCTCCAAATGCTTTACTTGGCTTAATTCCCGAAGCTTTAATTTCATCCATCATTGTTTTCATCGTATCGTCGGTCATACTTGAAGAATCATATTTAGATAAGATGTCTTCTAAAGTAGTTTTTTGATCTTTGGTGAGACTATTGTCAGTAGAACTGACGGAATATCCGGATTGGTACGAGCTTGTACCGCTTACACTGCTAACCATAACTTTACTCCTAATATATTGAAAAATAGTTTATACAAAAAATGACCGCTTAATAATTTTTTGTTCCGACTTAATATATTATCGGTGTTTAATTGCTCATATTAATGGTTAATAGAGGCCTTATTATGGTCTAAATGAGTTTCTTATATGATAACCTGAAATATACAGGAGTCATATTTGTAGATTTTTTAAAAAACTTATTAAAATTTGTGGGGTCGTTAAAGCCAAGCAGCATTCCTATTTCTTTAACACTTTGATTAGTATGAATTAATAACCGTTTAGTCTCTAATAATACCCTTTCTTCAATTACCTGTTTTGACGACTTGCCCCAATAGCTAAAAGTAACCCGATTAAGTTTTTTAGGAGTAATATTAAGGATATCAGAGTAGTACTGAACTGACCTCGAATTACTATAATGAATTTCTAAATGCTTCTTAAAATCTTCAAGTAAAGTTAAATCTCCAATATCTTTAATTGAATTGTTTATTCTGGTGCGTTTTATTCTTTCAGATGTGATTAGTAAAATTCTTAATAAATTAAATAATACCTCATCCTTCCCATACTCGTTTAAGGATACAGACTCTTTTCGGGTATTTTTGAACAAGATTAAAAGGTCAATATACTCCATATCCGTTAAATTTATTAATGAAGGCGGGACAGAATAATCAAATAATTTAAGATTATTTATCCACCCTAAATCGTCAGGATATTTATAGATATACTCGTCTGAAAAGAGAAGGACGTATCCTTTAGTGTTTTTATTAAGCTCGCAAATTTCTATTTGTCCCTTAGATACAGGTAACAGTGTTTTAGCGCTTCAACAATGCTCAATGGAATCTACACAAATTGAACATTCCCCTTCCATTATAAGATATAATTGGTACAATGAGCTGCGGTGCGATCTGGAAATGGTTTTCATATGTTTTTCATATAGCTCATCCATCCCAAGAATTAATAAGCCGGAAGAGTTATCCTGATAACTATTCAAACAAATATCGGGAATGTTATTTAATTCATTTTTATTCATAGGTCTTATTTTGCATTAACTTAATAATTATGTAATCATCAAAATATTATAATTAAAAGAGCTCAGGGGAAATATTTAATATTATTACTTAGAATCGTTTATATATTCAAATTATTTCCGGGCTAATTGGCTTGAAGCATCCCCAGAGCATTAAGCAGGGCATATTGCTTATAAAAATAATTACACTCAGCAGATATTTGATTATTTGTTGCCTGCACATAATCCCTGTATGACTGCTGCTGATCAATATAAGTTGTAAGGCCCAGCAGGAATTTTTCTTTTTTAATATCCCAGGTCTCTTTGGCTGCTTTGACTGCTGTTGTTGTTACTTCCAGTTGTAATTTAGCCGATTGCAGATCAAGGACAGAACTCTTCACATCGCTCTTTACCTGTCTTTCCATGGCTGTTAAATCTTCCTGTGAATTCTTTATCTGGATCTGCGAAGACTCGATTGAATACTCAGTATTGAAATGCGAGAAGATAGGGATATTAAGGGATAAACCGACATTATAAACTTTTCTGCTAAACATATCTTTAAGCTGAACCGCACTGGTTGAAAAGCCATAATTACCGGACAAGTTTGGATATAGCCCGCTCTTTGAAATAGTCAATTGATATTCACTATTAACCAGTTTTAATTTTTGGCTTTGGTAATCGTTTCTATAAGTGAAAGCTGTCTGGTACAAAGCATCTAAGTCTCCGGTGCTGCCATTATTTACAGGAACCTCTACTGAATCAAGATCAAATTCATACTCTTTGGATACGTCCTTGGATAAATAAGTCAGCAGATTGATTTTAGCTTTTTCCAAATTATTCTCAGATTGTATTACTGACAGCCTTGTATTTGCGGTCTGATATTCCTGCGAGTACATGTCCACATTGGTAATCATTTTAAGAGTATATTTTTCTTTAATTCTGCTTAGCAAGTCCAGGTTATACTTATAATCCTCTTCCTGAAATTTTTTTACTTTTTCAAAATTTATAATATTTACATAAAGATTTACTGTCTGCAGAATTACATCCTGTTTTAATTTTTCTAAATCCATTTTTGCTGTCTGCACACTATTTTTAGACTGATTTAATGCGGCTATAGAAGAAAGCCCGTCAAACAAAGTGAAGTTTCCGCCTGCCGACACACTATAATTTCTGGAATCAGTTGTAGGGGTACTGATGTTTTGAGGATTGCCGAGATAGTCTAATTGTGTAGTCCCCTGCTGATTTGTAATCCTCTGCCAGCTCCACCCTCCACTTACATTAAAAGAAGGAAGGAAATTTCCATATGCGTTTTTTACTGCGGCATTTGAAGTCTCTAAGCTGTTGTTACTTTTTATAACCGAAGTATTCCGGTTAAGAGCTATAGTGATTGCTTTACCTAAATTAATTTTTTCCTGGGCAACACACAAATTTGAAGTTGCTGTTATTAACAAGACAATAAACATTATTGATGATAATTTCATTACATTATTCCGATTTAACAAATACAGCTTGCCGGATAAAGGCAAACTGGAATTTCATTTAAAGATTTATTCATATCTGAGAGCATCTATGGGGTTCAGCCTTGCAGCTTTTCTTGCAGGATAAAACCCGAAGAAGACACCAATTCCACCGGCAAACCCGAAAGCGAGCATTACTATTTCCGGCCTGATATAAGCAGTCTGGTCGGTGTAATTATTAAGTATAAATGCAACAATGAACGAAAGCAGAATACCTATGATACCCCCGGAAAAGCTAAGCACTATGGCCTCTGTAAGGAACTGTATAAGGATATCAGAGGCTCTTGCACCTACAGAAAGCCTAATTCCAATTTCTCTGGTCCTTTCAGTAACTGAGACTAACATTATATTCATAATCCCGATGCCTCCTACAATTAGCGATACTCCTGCAACAGAGGCAAGAAGATAAGTCAGCACACGGGATGTCTCAGTGGCGGTTTCAGCTAAATCAGTTTGATCTTTTATTGTAAAATCATCTTCTTCACCCCGAGAAAGATTATGAGCTTCCCTCATTATGGCTTTCAATTCCGCCTGAGCCGCAGCGCTTTTTTCTGTTGAGACAGCACTAACTTGTATTGAGCTGATAAATCTGCCGCCTGACAGACGATCCAGTACGGTTTTAGAAGGTGCTAAAACAATATCATCATTGCTGGTGCCAACGGAAGTTTGCCCTTTGGATTTTAACACACCTATTACTTTGAAAGGAACATTCTTTATTCTAATTTGTTTTCCGACTGGGTCTTCATTAGGAAATAAATTCTTTACTACTTCCGAACCAAGGACACAAACCTTTGCCCGTGTCTTAATATCTTTTTCTGTAAAAAAATCTCCGCTTTCCAGTCCCCACGATCTGATGTCCAAATAATCTTCGGTTACACCCTGGATTTGAGTAAACCAGTTGCCCGACCCTCCAATAACCTGACCGCCGGACCTGACCAATGGAGAAACCCCTTTAATAAGGGTTGCTTCAGCTTTAATTTTTTCAGCATCCTCCAAAGTAAACTTATTAAACGAACCGGCACCGCCTCTAATTCCCCCGGCAGAAGAAGTCCCCGGGGTAATAATAATTAAGTTTGAACCAAGAGACGCAATTTGATTTTCCACTTTTAATTGAGCACCATCCCCAACAGCAACCATTACCACTACGGCAGAGACACCAATGATAATTCCAAGCGCAGTAAGCAGACTCCGCATCCGCGATTTCATTATACTTTTTGCGGCAACCCTAAATATGGTTTTTATCTTCATTTTAATTTTTACTTTCTAACTTATTGATGTCTCATAAGAGATTTTTTTCAATTCTTCTTCTGCGTTGAGACGATTCTTAATGACAGTATCTTTTATGACTCTGCCGTCTCTCATTTCAACAATTCTTTTGGCAAATGCAGCAAACTCCCTTTCGTGCGTAACCATTACAATTGTTATGCCCTCTTCATTTAGTTTTTGGAACAATAAAAAAACCTCAACAGAAGTTCTGCTATCCAGATTACCGGTCGGTTCATCTGCCAGAATGAGGGGCGGTTGATTTACTAATGCTCTTGCAATTGCAACTCTTTGCTGCTGCCCACCGGACAATTGGCTTGGTATGTGTGTCATTCTTCCTTCAAGCCCGACTTTTATTAAAGCCGCCTCCGCTTGTTTTCGGACATTATTAGCTTTACCAAGTCTGTCATACATCAACGGAAGTTCAACATTCTCAATTGCAGTAGTTCTTGGCAGCAAGTTAAAGCCTTGAAAGACAAACCCAATTTTTTTATTTCTGATTGCGGCATACTCATTTTTGGACATTTTGCCTGTACCGGTTCCATCTAAAATATACTCACCGGAAGTCGGCATATCCAGACATCCAAGAACATTCATTAAAGTAGATTTACCCGAGCCTGAAGCTCCCATAATAGCAACGAATTCACCTTTCTCTATGGATAGATTCACCGGCTTTAACGCAGGGACATCAATTTCGCCCACTTTGTATGTCTTTGTTATATTTACTGTTTTAATTAGTACATTATTCATAATTTCATTTCTTAAATTCATAATAAAAAACACTACATCATCATCGGAGGCGGCCCATTCTGTGGAGATGAACTGGTTGTTTTTTTAGTAGAATTGGAAGATGAATTATCCTGTGTACCAATAATAATTTTCATTCCTTTTTTCAATTCCCTGCTGGAAATTATTTCAGTGTTTTTACCATCAGTTAATCCGGTAATGGCAACTCCCATCTTATAATTGCCGTTACTATCTTTATAATATATTTTTGTCATATTCTCTTTGCTGACCTTGGTACCGTTTGCAGTGCTGCCTGGAAAAGGAGAAGGCGGCATTTTTTTGAATCTATTCTTTATGCTATCCGGAAGGCTGGCTATATCTTTATCCATATTCTTCTTAATCTCACTTAACATAGTCTCGGAAGGTTCAAATCTTAATGCCGTATTCGGGATAAGCAGCACATTCTCTCTATGATCGCAATAGAAATCAACTGTGGCAGTCATACCGGGAAGCAGCAGCTTCTCTTTATTTGCAGCATTTATTACAACGGTATAATTAACAACATTTGAGGAAACAGAAGACTTAAGACGGATTTGTGTAACTTCCCCTTCAAAAGTCCTATCGGAATACGACTGCACTGTAAACGAAACATGCTGCCCTTCCTTAATCTGTCCGATATCACTTTCATCTACATTAGCCATTATTCTCATAGAAGATAAATCTTCTGCAATTGTAAATAAAGTAGGGGCCGAAAGGCTTGCTGCTACCGTCTGCCCCTGTTCCACACTTCTGTTTATGATCTTACCGGATATTGGCGCATGAATGTAAGCATAGCCTAAATTTGTTTTTGCTTTTTCAAGAGCAATCTCAGCAGATCTTAAATTACCGCGGGCAGACTCTACATCCGTTTGTGATTGCAATAAATCAAGTTCCGAAATAAAATTTTTCTCAAAAAGCTTTTTATTCCTTTCATTTATTACATTTTTCTGGTTATACTCCGCTTGTGATTTAATCAGACCCGCTTTAGCTTCACGCACCTGGCTGGACAGATTTACAGTATCAAGGATAGCAAGGAGCTGCCCTTTTTTAACTTCACTGTTAAAATCCACAAACAATTTAGCAATGGTACCGGAGACCTGAGTGCCGACATCTACAGTCGATAAAGCTTCCAAAGTACCTGAGCTTGTAATGGTAACATTCAGATTTCCTTGCGTCACTTCACCATAAGTGTAGGTCGTACTCTCTTTTTTTCCCTGAAAAAACAATATATAACCAACAATTGCTAAAATGATTATTATGGAAGCTATTGCAGCAATTTTCTTCTTCATTTCTGTTTCCTGACATTTACTTATTTACAACTGTTTAGATAAAACCGATACCATATGGAATAAGGTGATATCAACTTCTAAATATTTACACGATACAATTTTTATAAAATCCTTTATTCTCCGTGCGGCCCGTCATTTGGCGGCATTCCGCCATTATCGTCCCTGCCTCCCGGAGGCATTGGGGGTCTATTCTGCATTCTTTTGGCTCTCTCCGCAATTATCTCTTTATAACGGGCTTGTTGTTTTTCGTCTAATATTTTCATAATTTCTTCATCAGTCTTATCCATTAATTCTTTCATCGAATTTCTTTCTGCTTCCAGATTCTTTTCGTGGTTGTCAAATAGTTTTTCCATCTTAACGTGACTGTCAGCTAAAATGTCTTCAATTGTCTGAACCTGATTTTCCGAGAGGTTCAAATCTTTCTTTAATTCATCTATTCTTTTTTCAGGCGGTTTGCCCCTTTGCGCAAACGATACTGAAACAAAGCATATAGACAACAGAAGCATGAACATTATTTTTTTCATTTTTGCACCTTATTATTATTTGAGAATACTGTCTTAAACTTGCCGGTTAATTTGAATACTTATTTATTTTTCTTAAGTTGCACATTACAAAAAGTCATTTTCATTGATGTTATTAAACCTTATGTGCATTTTTGAAGTTAGACAATTGCAAAATGAATTTTATTCCGTAACAGAAAAAAATATTTTATTTTTGGAAAAGGGAATAAAACCGGCATCGGAATTGTCTAATGATAAAAAGAGCATAAATAGTTGGTTAATTGTTTGAAAGTAAATAAAATTACAGACTCAGAACTAATTGAAAGTATCAGAAATGGTAATCAATATGCTTTCTCTGAAATTGTTAGTCGATATAAATCAACAATTAACAGAACCATAAGCGGTATGATAGGCAAATGTGATGAGGTTGATGACATCGGACAGGAAGTATTCATCAGGTTTTTTAGATCCATAAATAAGTTTAGAGGAGAAGCAATGCTGGGCACATATCTTACCCGTATTGCAATAAACTTATCCCTAAACGAAATTAAAAGAAGAAGAATCAGAAACTTTCTATCAATTGAGAATATGCTGTCAGATGGTAAAGATATTGCAGATCAGTCAACAAATAACAGTTATGATGACAACCGGGAAATTATTAAGAACGCCATCCAAAAGCTAAGCCCTAAATACCGGTCGGTACTTGTTCTAAGACTTATTGATACGTACTCGACTGAGGAAACTGCAATAATATTAAACTTGCCAATTGGTACTGTACTTTCACGATTGGCCAGAGCTCAGATGAAATTGAAAGAGTATTTAAAACCACATTTTCAGAATTATGGAAAATAATAAAATTAAAAAACTTATTTACAAGAGTTTGGACGGAATTCTTTCTGAAAAGGAAGAGAGAATGTTAAATGAGGAACTGCAAAGCTCAGTTGAAGCCCGGTTAATGTATGACGAAATAGCCGGCATTAGAAAAGCGGTTCAGAATATTGAGCCCGAACCATTTAAACCATTTTTTGAAGAACGCTTGTTAGATAAAATAAATAATCCTCAGGTAATTGAGGGTAACAATTCAGGGTGGACAGAGTCTCTAACAAAATCCTTCCGCCAGATTGCATTTACTACGGTAATTATTCTGGCATTATTAGTATTGTATAATGTAAACCAAGGGAACTATTCATCATTTGAG
>JAUZPC010000096.1 GCA_030706105.1 Bacteroidota bacterium
TCTGAAGTTATGAGGTTTACTCCACGCCAGTGTGATTTAATGATTGTTGCCGGTACAGTTACAAATAAAATGGCTTGGGTAGTTAAAAAAATATGGGACCAAATGCCGGAACCAAAATGGTGTATTGCAATGGGTGCATGCACTTCAAGCGGTGGTATGTATCGGTCCTACAATGTTGTGCAGGGGATTGACCAATTTTTACCTGTTGATGTTTACTGTGCCGGATGTCCGCCTCGTCCGGAAAATTTACTTAATGCTTTAATTCAAATTCAAGAAAAAATCGGTAGAAGCAAAGCAAAAGATTTCCCTAATAAGTTACCGGAATTAAAAATAATTCAGAATGCTAAATAATATGGCTATTACAAAAGATGAAATTATCAACAGTTTAACTGAAGTAAAACCTAATATTTTATTTGAAACAAATGAACATAGGGACGAGCTTACAATAATTATTAATAAAAAAGATATACTTGAACTGTGTAAATTCCTAAAAGAAGATATTGAATTGGAGTTTAAACTTTTAGAAGATATTGCAGGAGTTGACTGGGCCAGAAGGAAAAACAGATTTTCTGTAATATATCATTTATTCTCTTTAAGGCATAATTTTAGAATTTCCGTTAAGACAGATGTAGATGAATGTGATTGCTCGATTGATTCAATTTCTTCTGTATTCAAAGTCGCTAACTGGCAGGAGAGGGAAGTCTACGATATGTTTGGTATAAGCTTTAACAATCATCCTGATTTGCGGAGGATGTATATGCCTGAAGAATTTGAATATTATCCTTTACGTAAAGAATTTCCATTAATGGGTATTCCTGGTTCAAACCCAATTCCTAAGAAGTAAAAAAATATGGATACATTTAACAAAGAAGAATTTCATCCTAAAATAATTGAAGCACTGCTTAAAGCTGAAAATGGTTTAACCATTGAGGACTCGTTAGAAAATGAAATGATTTTGAATATGGGTCCCCAGCACCCTGCAACTCATGGAGTCTTGCGGTTAGTTTTGCGCTTAGATGGTGAAACTATTGTTGCCTGTGTGCCTGAGCTTGGTTATCTGCACCGTGGTTATGAAAAGATGGCTGAGAATATGTCATACATTGAGTTCATTCCTCATACGGACAGGCTTGACTATATAGCACCTATGTGCAACAACGTAGCCTACTGTCTTGCGGTTGAAAAACTTGCGGGCATTACTGCACCTCCCAGAGCCCAATATATAAGGATGATGGTTGCAGAACTTTCAAGAATTGCTTCTCACCTTGTTGCTATGGGTTCTTTGGCAATGGACGTTGGTGCCCTTACTGTATTTCTGTGGACACTAAGAGAGCGTGAAAAAATTCTTGATATTTGGGACTTAATTTGTGGGGCACGATTTACAAACAGTTTTGTGAGAATTGGCGGAGTTGCAAACGATGCTTATCCTGAAGTAATTGCAAAAGTAAAGTGGTTTATAGGCCAGTTTGACGAAAATCTGGATGAATGTGAACGTTTGTTAAATACAAACAGAATATTTATTCAAAGGCTTGAAGGTATTGGAACCATATCTAAAGAATTAGCTCTGGATATTGGAATGACAGGCCCGAACTTGCGCGCTACAGGTGTTGAATTTGATTTAAGAAGGAATTCACCTTATTTGTTTTATAATGAAATTGATTTTAAAATTCCCACATATACTGAAGGCGACTGCCTTGCAAGATATTTTATAAGAATTGACGAATGCCGTGAAAGCGCAAAAATTGTAAAACAGGTGGTTGATAAAATGCCGCAGGGAGAAATAAGGCTCAATCAACCGAAAAAGGTTTTACCCGAGAAACGTGAAATTTATACCAAGATGGAAGAGCTTATTCACGATTTCATGATAATAGATTCCGGGATAAACCCTCCGGAGGGAGAAATATACAGTGCTGTTGAAAACCCGAAAGGTGAACTGGGCTTTTATCTTGTGAGCAAAGGTGACGGACAGCCCTGGAGATGCAAAATCCGTTCTCCTTCATTTAACAATCTACAGGCAATACCGCATCTGGTTAAAGGTTATATGATTTCTGACGTAGTAGCAATTGTTGGAAGCATTGACCCGATTATGGGTGAAGCTGATAAATAATTAAAAAGAATTGAGATTATGGAATTTAAATTTTCTGAAGCAAACAATAAAAACATTAAAGATATTTTAGGAAAATATCCGGTTAAAAAAGCTGCTGTTATGCCGGTACTTTATTTGGCACAGGAGCAGAACGGATATATCTCCAATGAAGTTATGCTTGAAATTTCAAATGTTTTAGAAATGACACCTGAAGATGTTTTGGGTGTGGTAACATTCTATACAATGTATCATCAATCGCCGGTTGGAAAAAACCATATTCAGGTTTGTACAAATGTTTCTTGTATGCTAAGAGGCGGCTATGAGATCTATGATACTGTTAGGGAAAAACTGGGCATTTCAAACGGACAAGTTACCCAGGATATGAAGTTTTCATTAGAAGAAGTTGAGTGTATGGGCTCATGTGGTACCGCCCCTATGATTGCGGTTAATGAAGATTATTATGAAAATTTAACAAAAGAACAAGTTATTAATATATTAGAGTCATTAAAGTAAATGGAAAAAATTGTTCTTCCCGAAATAAAAGATTATCATCTGATTGATGTATATATTAAAAACGGTGGATATGAATCTGCTAAAAAAGCATTTACATTTTCTACAGATGAAATAATTGATCAGGTTAAGAAATCAGGCTTAAGAGGCAGAGGCGGAGCTGCTTTTTTGGCAGGACTTAAATGGAGCTTTATGCCTAAATCTTCTGATAAACCTAAGTATTTATGCATAAATGGTGATGAAAGCGAACCGGGTTCATTTAAGGATCGTCAGATATTTGAATATAATCCTCATCAGTTAATTGAAGGAATACTTATAACAGCTTATGCTATTCAGGCGAATACTTGTTATATCTATATTAGAGGGGAATATCATAAGTGGATAAAACTTCTTCAGAAAGCACTTGACGATGCTTATAGTAATGGTCTGGTTGGCGAAAAGATGAAAGACACTTTCGGTATCGGATTCTGTACTAATATTTACATACATAAAGGAGCCGGTGCTTATATTTGTGGCGAAGAATCTTCTCTTATGAATTCCATTGAAGGTCAGAGGGGCTATCCCAGGGTTAAACCTCCTTTTCCTGCCCAAAATGGTTTATGGGGCTGCCCGACAACTATTAACAATGTCGAAACTATTACAAATGTTCCTCCCATAATTAAAAACGGGTGGGAATGGTTCTCTAAAATAGGTGAACCTAAACATCCCGGAACTATACTTTATGGATTAAGCGGGCATATAAATAAACCCGGAATATATGAACTTCCTTCCGGTACACTGCTGACTGATTTGATTTACAAATATGGCGGCGGGGTTCCGGGTGATAAAAAAGTTTTGTGTGTTATTCCCGGAGGATCTTCAATGCCCCCGTTACGGGGCGACCAGATTGAAGGGGTTAAGATGGATGCAGAATCCCTTAAAGCTTACGGTACTGCCATTGGAACCGGCGGTGTAATAGTTATGGATGAAGATACTGACTTAGTAAAAATACTGGCACGTATTGCTAAATTTTACTATCATGAAAGCTGTGGTCAATGCACTCCTTGCCGGGAGGGCACGGGATGGATGCTTAAAATTTTAAACAGACTTGTTAGCGGCGAGGGCTCAGTAAAGGATCTTGATTTATTAGTTTCTGTTGCTAATAACATTGAAGGGAATACTATCTGTGCTTTAGGAGAAGCTGCTGCCTGGCCGGTAAAATTTATGATAACACGGTTTAGAGATTATTTTGAGAAGAGGGTAAGTAGTGAAAATATACTACCTGTTAGAAATAAAGTTCACTCTATGAGGAATACTGCAATATCTATTGATACAGAACAAAATTAGTCTATCAGTAGAAAATTTATATATGAGTATCATGCGCAATTGCTTATAATAGCGGGAAGATCAAAAGTTATCTTTTTAAGCACATTAGTTTTCAGAACATTATGCGGGACTTTTTTTATCTATTAAATCCTGTTATCTTTGCTGTATTAATTTCTATATAATTACATGAATTTTTTAAAATATGTATTAATTGTTGCATTATTCCCTTTGTTCAGTTGCAGCAGTGAGGTTGTTAATCCTGTCAACTTGAATATTAGACTTTCTCAGGTAGGGTATTTGCAAAATGATATTAAAACATTTGTTATCATATCAAAAGGTCCTATCCTTAGTAAATCATTCAAGGTTGTAGATGCGGTTACAAAAGAAACGGCTTTCAAAGGAAACATTAATGAAAGTCTTCCTGCCTTTGATAAGTTTAAATATTGTTATAAAGCAGGATTTACTGAATTAAATAAAGAAGGTAACTATTATATAGAAGTTGACGGGCAAAGATCTTATGCTTTTAGTATTGGGAATAAAGTATTTAATCAGGTAACAGATCTGCTGATGCGGTTCTTTCTTGTACAGAGATGTGGGCCCACTAATCCTCTTATGCATGGACCATGTCATTTATCGGATGCAACATCACTTAGCGGCTGGAAAACCAGCAAGCCCGTGGATGTAACAGGCGGCTGGCATGATGCAGGCGATTATATAAAGTTTTTCTCAACTACTGCTTATGCTTCCTATATGCTTTTATTCGCTTATGAGTATGACCCTATTAAGTTTGGTTTTGATAATAACCATAACAACGTACCGGATATATTGGAAGAAGCAAGAGTAGGTATTGATTGGCTATTAAGATGTTATTTTACTAAAGATAATATTATTAACCAGGTACAGGATACGCGTGACCACAGTGTTGGATGGAGACTACCTGAAAATGACAGTTTGCAGTTCAGCAGACCTGCATTTGTTGGTTTGGGAAAAAATCAAATTGGAATGTTTGCTGCTGTTATGTCTTTAGCTTCGCGGATTTGGGCTGAAAAATTCTATGATTATGAATTTTCTAAGAAAATGCTTACCGCTGCCGAAACTTTATATCCTATCTATAAAACTGCCCCGAATGTTGATAAAAATGTTTCCGGAGTTTATCAGGATGTTGTTTTTTGGGGTAAGTTGGCGCTTGGCGCTGTTGAGTTATATAATTCAACTAAGAATGAAAGTTATCTGAAAGATGCAAAAGTTTTTGCAGACAGTGCCGGTTCTGACTATTGGTGGAGCTGGGGTAATATAAATTCACTGGCTCACTATAAACTTGCACAGTACGAGTTAAGATATAAAGACTATATTTATAATAATCTGGCTAGTTTTAATACTTATAAAAACAATTTGCTTTTCAGTGAAGGTATGCCATATACCTGGGGTACAACAAATTCATTATTAGGTGTTACACTTCAGGCAATCTTGTATAAAAAATTGACAGGATCAACTGAATTTGATTCTCTTGCTGTTCTGCAAAGGGATTATATATTAGGCAGAAATCAATGGGGGATCAGCTTTATTACGGGTGTAGGTAAAAAGTATCCGGCTAATATCCATTCACAGATAGCTTATTTTAATAATGGAAAATTGCCGGGAGCTTTAACGGCAGGCCCATGTTCTCCGGATTTGTTAAAGAAATATGCTATAAAGCGAACTAATTTTACGTATGATAATTATAATACTGAAAATGCACGATATTACGATGATAAAAACGATTATCTGACTAACGAACCTACAATAGTTGGAAATGCAACTGCTGTATTTGTATTTGGGAATTATTCGAGTAGGTAAATAAAAGGTTGTAACTAAAAGTCAGGATGCGTAACTTAATACTTCAAAATTAAACTTTTCGCGAAATTAAAATATTATTTTCCTGTAATAATATGATACATCATAAAAACGATGTGTCTTTTTATAAGACAGAAATCAATAATTATACCATATTCTAATATACTTTTTTGGCACACATTTTGGATAACTTATAAAAAAATAAGGATTTTATGAAGAAGAAAATAGAAATATTGCCTACCGGAATTACACTTGTTGATAGTGCATGGGGCGGGTTTTATAATGGCGGTACATATCTGCTTGTAGGTGCCCATAAAACCGGTAGAACCTTACTTTCTTTGCAATTTGCTTTGGAATGTACTAAGCAAAAGGAGGTTTGTCTCTATTTTACTAATATGAGGCCCAAAGATTTGATGATTCAGGCTGCTTCAATTGATTTTGATTTGCAAAGCTATATGAATGAAAACAAGATTATTGTTGTAAAAGTGGCCCCTCCTTCTGAAATTTATGATGTAGAAAACCCTGATGATTTTCTTGCTGATTATCTAAATGACATCGTGACAGTAGTTGACCAATACCAGCCGAGTAAAATTATTTTTGATGAATTGACGCCGTTTATTGGTTTTCAAAATATTCAACTGTTGGAAAATCAGTTTAGAAGAACAACTGAAATTATTGAAGATAATGGAATAACAAGTTTATTTGTAGTAGGAGATCCCGTAACACCGGCTGCTAAGAACTTGGTTGATACATTGGTTAATTCTGCTACAGGTGTCCTTTATCTGCAAAAAGATTCTGATGATTCTAAGCACGGCAAAATGATTATAACCCCCAACGTTGGGCATACCGAAGGTAAATTTAGCGCTGAATATTCTATTGAACCATATAAAGGAATTGTTGTAGAAATTGAGGCTAATAAATATGGAGTGCAACCCGGTGAGCATCATGAAATAGTACCCTCAGTCCATTCGAGTTTTTCAACAAACTCTAAGTACAAATCTCTGAGCAGTATTGACACTTTGCAAGATCAGTTTCATTTTACAAATATTTACGACTATAATGAGTTTAATTTAATATTGAATAACCAGATTGCTTTATTTAACAGCACCGGGCAGATATTCAATATTGTCTCTGTTAAATTGGATGATAATGCTGAAGAAAGCGGATTGATAATCTTAAAGCAGCTGCAAAATGTTGTCAGGTTATCGACCGATAAAAAAGATAAAATTTGTTTTATAGATAATAAAATTGTTGTATTGATCTCAAAAGATGATGATAACTTGATGGTTAATTTGGCATCAAAGATAAAATCAAATCTGCCGGTACTAGGAGAAAATGATATAAATAATATTTCTAAATTTATCGGACTTTTTATTATTAAAATTAACAGTAATATTAAAAATTCTGAAGATGTTTTTGAAATTATTAATGAAAATGAGAAACAGGAAACTTTAAATTAATGATTAAAAAGTATTTAGTAATAATATTATTTATTTTTGCCGGTTTTACTTATGGGCAATCGCAGGTAGATCAGCTAAAAAATAACGCCGTTAAAAATATGCAGGTTAATAAGCTTGGTGAAGCTATTGATTTGCTGAATAAATACATTGCTGCTAAACCTCAGATTGCTGAAGGATACAACCTTAGGGGCTTATGTTATGAACGAAGAGGCCAGTATGAATTGGCTTTATATGACTTTAGATCAGCAAGAAAATTAGCTCCAAACAATCAGGAAATAAATAAAAACCTTCAAAGGACTACTGATAATTTTAACAAACTACTTTTTAATAAAATTGAAGGACATAAAAGAGAAATTGCAATAAATTCCCAAAAGCCGGTAAATTATTTGGAAATTGGAAAATCTTATAAAAATATGGGTGAGTGGAGAACAGCCGAAGAGTGGTACGATAAATATCTGGCAAAAGAAGAGGCTTCTCCTGATGAGATTATAAGATATACCGAAATATTGGCAAAAAACAACCATATAGCCAAAGGTGAGCCGATATTAAAAAGGTATTGCGACAAATACCCAAAGGATAACAGACTGTGGTCCCGTTACGGTTATTTCTCTTTATGGCTCGGCAAAACACAAATTGCCATAAAAGCTTTTGAAAATGCTCTGGCGCTTAAGCCTTATTTTAAAGAAGCAATGGATGGATTAGATCAGGCTAAAGGGAAAGGCTATATTTATACTTTTAATGATACCAGCGGTTACAAATATCAGATGCAGGGGCCTCCAAAACAGAAAAAGAAACCAGCTTTTGAATATGCCATTGATAAATATTATAAAATACTTAAGAAAAAACCTGACGATGTTGAAACCAGATATAAATTAATTGATGAATTGGTTAAAAACAGCAGGTATGAAGAAGCTTTTCAGCAGCTTCAATTTATTAGTAAGGATTCTGCATCAACAGATGAAAGATATCAAAATTATTTTGCAAAGGTTAAATCCATTCGAGATAGTGCTGCGGCATTAAGTATTAACGAATACAGAGACCTTGTACAAAAGGATCCTACAAACGAAAAAGCTGCTGTACAACTGGCAGAATATTTTTCAACAACTCTGGAATATGACAGTGCCATTACTGTGTTAAATAATTATTTGAAGGATAAACCCGAGGATAAGTTTATCTCAACCAGATTCCGGCTGGCCAAATATCAAGCTTGGAATTATCAATATGAAGATGCTATTGCCCAATTGAATATTTTGCTGAAAAACGAACCATCTAATCTGGAATATCAATTGCTAAGAGCACAAATTGCAAGTTGGACGGATCAGGATATTGACCTGGCAGAGGGCTATTTAAATAATGTTCTGACTAAAGAACCTAAGAATTTTATAGGTATTGTTACTATGGCTTCAGTAAAAATTAAAAAAGAAGATTTTGAAGCTGCAAAGGTGAACCTCGATCTTGCAAGAAGTATTTCCCCAAATGCAAAAGAGATTGAGACTGTACAGAATTACTATGATTCCCGCTATGCAAATGCAGAATGGCTGAAAATTTACAAATTGCTTGAGGATGCAAGACAACTTACGGTTGATGGCGATTGCCCGGGAGCTATGCAGAAATATGATGAATATTTTTCAAAAATAACTTCTCCCACAAGATCAGAATTTATTGAATATGCTGATGTTACTGCCTGTGCAAAAAATCCGCAGAAATCAATTGAGATTTATGATAAGTTGCTGGCTGAGCAGTATGATTTTGACATTGCAGTGTCAAGAGCTACAAA
>JAUZPC010000097.1 GCA_030706105.1 Bacteroidota bacterium
GCAGCCATTGGTATCCGTAACCTTCACCCAGTATTTACCCGCTTTCGAAGCAGTAAATGTAGGCCCTGTGCTCCCATCCTGCCAGAGATACAGTCCGCTGCCCGTACCGGCAGTGAATTTATAAGTCTGGCCCTGGCAAATGGAAACACTCTTGCCCAAATCAACGGAAGCAGACCCTCCGGTAATTTTGATTTGGGATGTCATGGGTTCTGCCGTACATCCAAAAGCCGAGGTCTGGACTACCGATAACGTATAAGTGCCCGGGGTAGTTCCCCAGGCAACATCTACAGTATCTCCTTTTCCGTAAGTAGCAATAATTGTACCGCCGGTAAGCGTCCATTTATAGGTTGAGTTGGGTAACCCGCCTGTGGAATACCTGACCTTGGATCCCGTACATGTCGATGGCAGGCTCTGACCGTTGACCGGGAGAGCCATCATCGCCAAAAGGAGCAACCAACCTGATATGTAAAGCTTACGCAGCATATTTTGTCTTTGAGATATCCACGGCACAAGGGCCGTGGATTTTAAATTTTATTTTAATTCCCTTTTCAACTAAGCATTACAAGTTCGTAACGTGCTGAATTGGTTGAGTTTGAGGTGTTGGTAATGAATAGAATACATATGCTGCAGCAGGCATATCAGCAGCAGCTGTTGTATAACTAGAAAAACACTTTGTAGTAACATTATCAGTAACACCAGTTATTTGTACAGAATAAGTACCATAATTAGTTGAAGTTACTGGAATCGTTATAGCTCCATCTTTATCTGTAGCATCATATACTGTAGAGCCAAGATCTACTGTTGCTGTACCTGTTGTCGGTGCGCTTGGACTTCCTGTAAGAGGAGTATATGTAACAGAATATGCAACAGTTATAGTACGAGAGCCATTACATTTAAAGGGAATTGAAACATTGCCAGTTAATCCACAACTAGTTGGACTTGTTGTTACATTCCAACTTGTAACTTTAGGACGGTTTAATACATGAACTTCCTGAGATACGGGATTACCAGAACAGAAAGGAGTAACCCTAACTCGTTCAGTAGTATTCAACTTATAATTACCAACAGTTGGCCAATAAACACTAATTTCATTTTCTGTGAAATAACCAGCGTTATTTGTAGCATCTGCATCATTTGTAAGAGAACCCGGTCCAGCTGCATTATATAAAGTATAAGCACCAGGTACAGCAGAACCAGAAACATCTGTCACGGTCCAACCAAAAATTGTTTTAAATGATGTACCTAATGATCCAAAATCTGTTGGAGTCACTTTATATTGTAACTGACTACCAACTGTAACATAATCTATTTCTTCTCCACTTGTGGTATTAATAGCAGTTGGAGCTGTTGAATTAGTCAGAGCACCCTGTCCAAAAACTCCAGCTAAAGCAAACCAAGCCAAAGCAATAGTAAATAAAGACTTTGAATAAATTGATTTCATGATTTGAATGTTTAATTATTAATATTTAATCTTTCAATAAAATTGTCATGCTAAAAATTTGCATGACAATTTTTATGTGACTATAAGTTTGAAATATGATAAATTGCACCAGTCTTAGGAGTTTTATAGATATAAAAATCTACAGTTTTACCGGAAGCAAAAAAACCTTTTCTCGTAGCATCAATATCTTTTCTGGATATTTTATCAGATACAGAAGTTATGGTTAATGTATATTTACCCCATTTACTCAAGGTTGTTCCAGTTGGCAAAGTAACATTTCCGGTACTCTCATCAACAGTTAATACCTGATCAGTGAACACATCCGAACTAGCACCAGATAATGGAGTAAGAGTCAAAGTTGCAAGAACTTGCAATCCTGGATCACTAGGAGCAGACGTTGATTTTGTTACGGTAAAAGTTGGTAATGTTATTGCCGTCGTACCATCAGTAGAACAAACAGATGTTGGCAATACAGAAGCAGCAGAGACTGTAGGTTGAGCTATTACTTTAACATGAATACTTGTGCCTGTTGCATCTTGACATGCGGTTGGGGCAGAATTTTGTTCTTTAACATTGATATCCCCTGTTGCATCAGCAGCTCCAGTAATATTTACTTCAATATAATGTTTAGGGGTAGGATATGAAATGGAACCAATTGTACCAGGAACAGTCCAGGTAAAATTTGAAACCACATGTGTGGCACTAGCTCCTTCGGAGAGATTATAAGACGGGTTTAGGTCTGCATCTGGAACAACAAGATACGGAACAGTTGTTCCAGTAGTCACTAAATCAGGATCTCCAGAGGTAATAGGGGCTGTTGTCCCATCCGTTAATGTTTTTGAAACAGACGTAGATGTTGTAACTGTCGTCGTCTGAGCAAAGCCCATTCCTCCCATCAGCACCAACCCGGTAATGATGGCGGTTAATTTTCGTAGATTTGTTTTTTTCATAATCATTGTTATTAACTGTTTATTAATTTTCTCAATTTTGTTAGATATCTCTTTTCTATCTTATTAAACTGTATAATCTGTGCATTTGTTACATCATTCATCAACGTTTCCCGGCTGTTCATCAAGTTTTTAGAAGGATTAGTTATTTGGCTCCCGATAAACAGGCCCGGTGACGGGAGTAAGACTGATGGTCACGCTATAATTTGAAGCCGAACCACTCCCGCAACTATTGGTCCCATTAACTTGCAGTATCAAAGTACCCGGACTTGCAGTACCCGCAATATTTACTGTAATAGAATTAGTCGTAGCCCCGGATGTAATTGTAATCCCTGACGGCAATACCCAATTATAAGCTGTAGCATAATTGACTGCAGGTAAAGTATAAATAATACCAGATTGCCCCTGACATACGGCATCTGAACCAGAAATCAAACCTGCAGCTACCGGTAACGGATTAATCGTCACATTAGCCGTTCCGGTTAAATCAATTGCACAATTATATGGAGCCTCGGTATATGCATGAACAGTATATGATGGGGCATCGCCAGGCTTTAAAACATCAGTATTCAATACTATTGAACTTCCATTTCCGCTCACTGCAGAACCTGAATTAATCCCGGCTGCCTGAATCTGGTAAGTAACAAAACTTTCCGAATTAGTAACCGTAATTTCCGCTTTATTCCCTTCACAAACATTCTGAGTTAAAGGACCAATAGTCCGGTCTGACGGAGATTGTCCAATTGAAACACTCATTGATGTTGCATCCTTGCAATTTGATCCATTACATTCTTTAAGATTGACAGTTCCAGTTCCAGCACTATTAGGCCAACTGACCGTTATGGAGGAAGTGCCGGAACCCGAAGAAATCGTTCCACCTGGAACAGTCCAAGTATAAGTATGCCCGGAAAAATTAGTGGTACTATAAGTTTGCGAACTCCCCGAACATACATAATTATTTCCGGAAATAACCGGCGAAGGAGTTGTAGTCACCACAACTGAAATGGAATTTGTTACAGAGCAACCATAAGAATTGGTCTTGGTGAGTGCTACAGTATGTGTTCCAGCCGAACCCCATGTAGTGGAAAATGAAGTGGAAGTTCCCATGTTCGTACCGTCCAAATTCCAACTATAGGAAGCACCATCAGCCGGAGTTGAGTATGTGTCTGACTCTCCGGTACCAGCACTGGTACGCCCGGTAATAGTATTGGTTGGAACCGGATTAACCGTAATGACTGCAGAAACGGGAGTTCTTATATATCCATGCGTATTTGTTTTGTCCCATACATCAATAAGTTTTACGGTATATGTTGCAGGAGACGTCATATTTGCCAGTGCACCCAGCGTTGTACCACTAAAAGTGAGCGTATAGGGACTGGAAACATTAGTGACAGCAGGTTGTTCAACTCCATTAATACTATATTCAAACCCAAAAGGTGAATTCGACACATCGGTAAATGAAATAACCAGCGATGCCAATGTACCGTCATTGCAAATCGTA
The DNA here is from genome assembly GCA_030706105.1 of Bacteroidota bacterium. GTDB lineage: Bacteria > Bacteroidota > Ignavibacteria > Ignavibacteriales > Ignavibacteriaceae > JAUZPC01. The sequence goes on from JAUZPC010000097.1 coordinate 3,890, forward strand.
AGCGGACTTGGAGAAGTACTGCTTATTCTGGCAGTAGGTAAAGAAGAAGTACCCAAAGTGAAAATATGATTATCCAAGCCGACAGGTGTTGTGGTTTCAACTGTTCCGGATGTTTGTCCCCCATCATTTACCAATTTTCCTGACGCATTCCAAGCGCCGGAAACAGGCGAAGCCCATTCTGCAACCATAAACTTTTGACGTGCGGAAGCATCAGTTCCAGCTCCACTATACTGATCCCACCTCAACCTGATATTTGCACTCCCTCCTGTCGGACCCACAACATTCCAATATTCATTATCACTAACTGGCTTTGCCAAAGGATCTACTACTTGGTTAATATCATAAGAATCTGTAGTCGGATTTTTATCTACAAACCGGGCAGCCCAGATCTGATCACCTGAGGTAGAAGTACTCAGTACAGATACTGCGCCATAACGCTGACGAGTGGTAGCGTCACCAACAGGAAAACCAAAGTAAGAACCATTACTTATTTTTTTACGAAGAAATCCATTTACAAATGAAGCAGAACTACCTCCGGTTACCGCAGTAGTACTTGAATTATTTACAGTAAAATTTTGATTACTACCGGTATTAGTGATATTCGTAGTCATATTCCCGGAATTAAGATTCAACTGATTATTAACCGTAATATTTCCATTTGAAAGTGTAACGCCGGTCGATGAATTATTCATGGTATAATTGTAAAAATATTCAGTAACCCCGCTAGCCATCGTAAAAGTTTGAGCAGCATTCCCATCCGCACTGACAGTACCCGTTCCTGCATTGAAGCCTCCGGTTGACGTATTATTGTCAGTCCAATTACCAAGCAAAGAAAGGTCTTTATTATAAAGAGTATTGTTCAGTTTGCAACCATTCTCTATGGTCAGATTCCCTAATGCCCTGAGGTTCTCAGCACTCATATAAGAAATTGCCGTATTGGTAAAATGGACATTCTGATAAGGCTTATAATAATTCCCCGGTTTCAAAGGCAAAGTGCCATTTGTAGAACCATAAAATTCAACAGTAGTACCTGTTTTTTCCATGAAATCATCAAATTCGCCACCAGGGAAAACATACATCCCGGCAGTTGTCGGGGTAAGTCGCAAAGTTCCGGTACCCGAGCTCAAAACATGTCCAAGATTATGAAATGTAGTAGTTCCTGCATCTAAAGTTCCTTTGATGTCCACAGAAAATGCTTTAGCAGAATTGGCATCTAAAACAATGGTATGCCCTTCTGCAATAATCACAGGGTTACCATCAGGATGGCAATTACAGGAAGCACCGGCAGGGCCTTCAGTAGACCAGGTATCATCAACAGTCCATTTATTGGTTGAACGTTCATTTCTACTATATAAAACAGGCTTGCTTTGGAAATTTAAAGGATCTCCAACAGTATATTCTCCTGCAATGGAATCGCTGGCACCTATATTAAGGGCATGGCCGCTTACATCCACTGTTCCTACAGGGCTGTACCATTTATAATAAGAATACCGCCCGCCCACATAAGAAGATTCAGTACCTTTTACATCATTGGAAACATACTGGTATTTGTGATTGAATTTTGCCCCGGACAAACCTGAGGCTTTCACGCTCCAGTAATAGGCCAATTCGTCTCCAATGGCATCAGTCTCTGCAGGATGCGCACTATTTACAGGCTTTACGGTAATAAAACCTGTAGTTGAGGCAGAATTAACATCATAAGTCACCGGGGTAAATTTACCTGAAATACCAATGGGGTATGTAAATGAGTTCGTTCCAGCAGAAAATATTTTTTTGACCCCTTCATCACTCAAAGCGCCATTCAGGAGGATCATCCGGTTGGAATTATACCCGATTACCGAAGAAGATGCACCCAAAGTCAATAAATAATCATCTATATATAAAGAACCTGATGTGAATTTTAATTGCCCATTGATCACCGAATTATCAATCATATTAATGCCGTTATTGTTCACCAGTTCCACATTGCCAAATGTTCCGCTTCCATTTCCGGAAATAACCTGTCTGCCGGAATTACTAATTAAACGGATTCCACCATTAATATCTGAACTTTGGTGTATGGCATCATTTTCAATATTACCCAAAACATTAATGGCGTTAGCCCCATCAGACAATATCCCGGATTTAAGAGTTAAATTTCCATTTACCTGAACTGCAGAATTCGCATTCAAACTTAATGTACCGGAAGTAGCAACAATCAGGTTTGCAAAATTGGTCAGATTTGATCCGGCACCACTTATGACCTGAGAAGAAGTTCCATTAAAAGTAGTATTTTGAGTTAATGATCCGGGCTGATATCCGCCGGAACTGATTCCCGCAGGAGTCCCTCCTGTATTATTATTGGTTAAATTATGTCCAATACTGACATCCAAACCATTGGCATTAAATACAGAATTTCCATTTATCAACAAGTCATTATTAACAACCAGCGAATAAACCTGAAGATTAACCACAGGTGTATTATACCCGTCCACCGTTACATTCCAAAGTGGACTTGAAGCTACTATATTAAACTGTGAAACAGCAGGCGTAGTATTCAAACTTCCAAACTGAATAGTTCCGCCCGTTACAGACGAACTTTCCGGGGTTAAATAAAGATCCTGATAATTGGCATCGTTAAAATTATTTGCCAAGATCAAAGTACCGCCGCTCATTTGAAATTTACTACCACTATTAAGAATTTCGAACATAGCACGGGCATTATTTGCATTCTGCCCGGCAACGAAAACACTACCCCCACTCTGATAATAATTCAGTGATCCGGTATTAATTGTCGTTACCCTTCGAACCTGTCCGTTAACAAACAGCCTACCACCAGAGACCCTGATTTCAGGAGTTCCTCCTGAAGAATATTCAATATCATTATTTTGGACTTTAGCTGAATCTCCAACATAAATGGCACCATTCAATACTTCGACCCGGCCGTCAAGAGTAAGATCATTTCCGGCCGCAGCAGTTGCCATCCTCATTGTTCCTCCATTTGCGGATAAACAACATGTAATTGGAATATTAAAAGTTCCGGTAGTAAGCGTAATATCAACAGGAGTAGTAAGCCTGAAAGTTCCGTTGGTTAGGGTCAATGCAGGTGTCGGCCCGTTTAAGGCAAAATTAGTGCTATTAACCTTGACATCAATGATCGTATCCCTTGAAGAACCTTTGTTCACGTTAATTGTATAAAAGCGTGTCCTCGAAGCTGTTGTTCCGTCCACTACCTTATTATTTGATCCCGTAAATGTCAGATTACAATACCTATTCGTTGCGGGATTCATATCGAAGGTACCATTATTGGTAAGATTGCCTGAAACAGTCAGGGTATTATTCAAACTGGCCGTTCCTGAAGTAGTCACATCAAAAGTACCGCCATTGGCAATGGCAATATCTCCTTCAGCAACAACATTCTGAGCAGCGGCATTCATATACCGGAGAATACCATATTGATTAATGTTCAATTTTCCTTTCAAATCAAGCGTTTTAGAACTTGCCCCCGGATTCAACTGAGTGACACAATTTATACCTCCGGAAGTACTCCCTATAGTAAAATCACCATAAACAGTAAGACTTTGATTTGGGAAAATAATATTTGAACCAGAATATGGCGAAGATTTTAAATTATAATAGGAATTAATATTCATTGTTGCCCCACTAGGTAGCGTATATTGTGTTGGCATATTAAGGCTCGTCGCAGATGTAGTATAATAGTCAACCGTTCCTCCCGTCTGTCCAAGAAAATCTCCCCAGTCGGCTGACGGGAAATAACCCGTACTGGCAATACGCAAGGTACCCTTACCTGCAATTTTTGAATCCGGCAATGATCCGAAACTATGCCCGGTAGTTGTACCAATATCAAGGGTTGAGTTGGTATTAATAACCAAGTTACCGGATTTTATAATGTTTTGTGAAATATTAACTTTATGAGAAGAAGTCCCATCGCCAATAATAAACACAGCATGCCCCTGATCATTTGTTAAATTTGCACTCAATCCGCTTGCATCACTATGACTGGTTAATGACCAGGTATTCTTATCATTCCAGTCAGCACCTGTGGTCGTAATATTCGGAGCAAGATCACGACTGTAATATACTTTCAGACCATTAAAAGCGGCCGCTAACCCGGCAGTATATTCCCCATCCAGATAATTCACATTGGTAAAGTCAATCTCACGGGGCGTCAGGTTGTCCAATACGGCAGATGTTCCAAAATCCGTTTTCCAAACCGGTGAAATATAAGCTGCAGGTATGTAATTGGCTTCATCAGAAGCAACCGGTGCATCAGCAGGCTGATAGAAATATTTTTGAGTAATTCCAGCAGGAATACCGCCGGTAAAACCATCAGATGTTGTTTTCCAGTAACATTTTATAGCCTGGTTTGTCCCCTGCACTAGCGGATGCACAACAGAAACCGACCTTATGGTTACCGATCCCCATTGAGAAGGAGAATTATTAAAAAGTATACTGGCCGGATGATATGCCGTTCCAAAACCCAAAGGATAAATAAACGATTTGTTCATATCATTGAAAGCCTTGGAAACCCCACCATCACTCTGCAAACCGGATGATATGATCATATGGGAATTGTCGTAAACCTGAGCAGTACTGGTTACATTGGTATATATATTAGATACTTCAGACAAAGAAAGTTTATTAGAACCAATATTCAAATTTCCATTTGTATTGGCCAGCCTTAAATTACCTGTAAGCGATTGGTCTGCAGTAAGAGTAACCCCCGTTGTATTGCTTTTATCCAATATTAAGTTATTGAAAATGCCTTTGCCATTACCACCAATAGTCTGGGCTGTAGTACCATTCAAACGAACACCACCGCCGGTCAGCTGGCCGGCCAGAATACCGGAATTAAGAATATTCCCGTTTACATATACATACTTGCCGTTGTCATCAAACTTAGCCCCGTTATCCACCTCCAGTAAACCTCTTACTGTAAGATCATTACTTAATAAGGTTGTTATCGTAGAATTAGTAATAGTCAAATTATTAAGTCCGCTGGTAATAGTTCCACTGTTATCAAATTGCTGAGCACTAGTTCCATTAAAAATGGTGGTATTGGTACCCGGAGTATA
>JAUZPC010000098.1 GCA_030706105.1 Bacteroidota bacterium
GAGTATTATATCCCAGATAATCATTATCAATTTCCATGTAGGAAGTATATTTGTTACCTGCGAGCAAGTCTTCAAATTTTGTAGAGCCATATGATCCATGCCCGTTACTTCCAAGGTCGTTAACATAGACATCATATTTGCCATGTCCGCCGGCGGTTCCGTCAGAAGGAGGTGCCTTGTATTTGAGGAAATTGACTTCAAAATTATAAGCTGAATCCAATGCAATAAGTAATTCATTTATATCATAAGTAAGTTTATCGGATCCGGTAGTATCATAATGAACTCTAAAATAACCGGAAGGAGACACAACTGAAATCTGCTTTTCCGGCCGGGTTAAAATTTTGGCGATCTGACCCTGCTGTTCCCTGGTAAACTTATTAAAATTAACCTTTACCAAGCCATTAATACTGAAACTACATTTTACAGTCCCTTCACCCGATTCTTTTTCAAGCAAAGGACTATTAACCTTCATGAAAGAATAGTACAGAGAGTCATAATAGGATTTCTGCTGAGCAAACAACCAAGAAAAGCCTAACACAATAAATACAATAATTTTAGTCTTCATTAATTATTCGTTTAATTCTTAAGTTTATATTTTTTTTGCCGGCGTAAACGATAAATAAATTCTTTTTATCATAAGATATAACTGAAAACTCTTTAACATCGTCTTCAGTAAACAAAGCTCTTACCCTGAACTCATTATTAGAATAAGATAACTTGCAAAACTGTTTGTTTTTCTTATTAAAAAAGAATAAACAATTACCTGCGGCTGAGTCTTTATTTATTTCAAAAACAAAATCATTTATATTATTAAAATATAATAAATTCTTGTCATAAACATTTAAATTTAATGTTTCTTTATTTAAAATGTCTATTGCTTTAATTTCCCCCTTACCATTTATTAAAATAAGCTTTCCATTCAAAGAGAAGTTACTGCCATCCAGGAGTATTGAACCTGAAGCACTATCAATTCCCGGGACCTCAGACAAACTGCTCTTGTTGAAATCATATATATCAATTTGTGAAGCAGCGTTGCTTGTTGTAAAAATCAGTTTATTGGCACCTATAACATAGTTTGAGAAGGAAGAATTAAAGGTTTTAATTCTTTTATATTGATACTCACCTCTTTCAATATCCAGTCTGCCGGTTTCAAAGGAATTATTGTTTTTAACTATTAAGAATAGAATCTTTTTTCTCGCGTTTGCAGTCCAGGCATTATAAATTGGATGCTGCATATATATAGTCTGCAGCTCAAACTTTTTGGCAGCGGGATTGAATGTAATAATGTCTAAAGATTTTTTCCCTTTTGCATAGCAGTAAAATTGTTTTTTAGGTTTAGAATTATCAACAACAATATTTTCGATATCTGAAAAAACCTTAGTAGAGTATAGAGTTGTAATAATACCCTTTCTGTTTATGCCGGCCACATAAAAAGATTTATTGTACTTGTCATAAAAGCAAAGTCCTTTTTCATTTTTACCAAAATTTTCAAAAGTACAGGCAGTAGTTACATCCAGTCCTAGTTTTTCTTCACTTAATTTATTAAAATCATTATTTAATTTTATAATTAAACCTGTGCCGGTAAGTATTATTAAATCCTCTGACGTACCGGCTTTTGCCCTGCAAAAATCTTCAATGCCTTTTTCAGTAATAGGGATATATTCGTCAGAAAAGCCACCGTCTTTCTTTCCAAAGAAAAGCGAGAAACGACTTTTTGTTTTATTAAGGCAGGCAATGCCGGATATTCCATCATCATTAAAATCATTTAGCAGGAAATCATCAATTTCGAATTGAGACTTAATTCTTCCCGAAAAATTATATCCTCCCTCTTTATTTTTATGATAAATTTCGACAGCGTTATCATTGGAAGTATAAATTGAGTTCCGGTAATACCTAAGCATATTTATTGCGGCAACATTATTTATTTCCTTTGCCTTATAAAAAGAAGCGTTACCGTAATTATAAAAGAATTTAATTTTCCTGCTTAAATAGTCATAAGCAAGGATATCCGTAAAATTATCGTTATTAAAATCAGCCGGATATATTTGCGAGTAAAACTTTCCGGATTCAAATTTAGATTCACTAAAAGATTTTCCTGATGAATAAAGTATGGAGATTCCGTTGAAATTAGCCCCGCATACTATAAGCTCTGAAGTTCCGTCATTATTAAGATCCTCAGCATATAGCTCAGAAGGAAAGGAGGAAAGTTTAACCTGATTGGTTATTTTTCTTTGTTTGTAGTTTTTTAATTCAATAATTCCGGCTATTAAATCTTTTCTGGAAATAAAACCGATATATAGCAGATCTTCCGGCTTGTTGTTTGATTGTAAAATAACGGCTTTGTCAATTGCGTATTTAGTCTTAAAAAAATGTTCTTTAGCTTTACCTGACCCGGCAGATAGCTCTACCAGCAGAAATCCCTTTTTAGCTTCTGAAGTCAAAATAAAGACAGAGCCATTTGTCCTTTCAACAGAATAGATTTTTTGATACCCCTTACTTATTTTAAAATAAGAAAAGCTGCAAAGTCCATTTAACGGAATCTGCGGATATGCGGATATACTGAAAAGACAAGCGACCGCTATTAGCCAAACCTGAAAACCTCTACCCTCTATTTTGGAGCCTCGCCTCTCTGCGGCTAAGAGCCTCGTGATAACGCCTGACTTCATCATCTGATTCCGGAATTATTTCCGGAACGTTTACCGGTTTGCCATCCTCAATTGCTACAAAGGTTAAAAAAGCAGTATTTGTATGGAAGGTAGTGCCATCCTTAAATGACTGTGCAAATACTCTAACACCCACCTCCATTGAAGTGTGGAAAGCTCTATTTACACTTGAAACCAATTGAACCACCTGCCCCAATTTAATAGGATGATGGAAGTCAATTCTATCAACAGAAGCCGTAACACAAACCTGCTGACTATGTTTACCTGCGCTGAGTCCGCCGCAAACATCAATCCAGTGCATAAGCTGTCCGCCCAGTAAAGTGCCTATTGTATTTGTATGGTTGGGGAGAACCAATTCTGTCATAGTTATTATGGATTCTTTAACGTGTTTTGGTAGTAACATTATTTCCTCAAAATTTTCATACAAAATCATAAAAAAAATGAATATATCAAAAGAGTAAGCTAACATTAAACATAAAAAAAAAGCTGCCCGAATTCGGGCAGCCTGAATAAAAAGCAATAAAAATCAGCCTGCTTTTTCAAGAGACTTCTTTATTTCTGCAACTTTCGGGTAGTCGGCAGTATCAGGGTACCTATCCATATATTTAGCAATCTCTTTCAAAGCTTCAGCATTTCTGCTTTTCATAACAAGAATATTTATTCTGTTAAACAGTGCAAGAGAGGCATATTTGGAGTCATGGTAAGTTTCAACAACGTTATTATAATAATATAAAGCAGCGTTGTAGTATTCTAATCGTTCATAAATATAAGCGCTGTTATACTCTTTATAAGCCAGTTTATCATTTAGTTCGCTGATTTTTGCTTCAGCAGTTTTGGTTCTTTCGTGATTTGGGAAAAAATCTACAAAACTTTGAAATTCCTGAATGGATTTTTTTGTATATTTTTGGTCCAAAGAGAAATCAGGGGACAACTGATAATAACACTCGCCAAGCATAAATTGAGCATCCGGCAGCAGCTTGCTGGCAGCCATATTATTTATCAATTTACTGAATTCATAAGCAGCAAGGATATATTCTTTTCTGTTAAAGCGGGACATTCCCAAGTAATATTGGGCCTGATCAACAATTGCATGGCCCGGGAACTGCATTACCAACGGTTCAAATTCTTTTATTGCATCTTCATAACTCTCGTCATTATACAACTTCATAGCATGAGCCAAACGGTCTTCAGGAGACATATTAGAAGTATCCAATGAGCCTGCACAACCGAAAAGGATAAAAGAAAACAATAATAATAAGGCTAATTTCTTCATATTCATTTTTATAAATTTTTGATTGACAATTATAAATAAAAAACCAAATCTAACAAAGGTAAATTACGTTACTTGGAGCGAATAGTAAAGAACAGAATAATGACCGCAGCAGAAATTCCCAATGCTATAACCGGCTCTAATAAAGTCGGATAGACGTACTCTTTAGGAGGTTCTCCCTTTGTAAAAATAAAGGGATCGGATTCCACTTTTTTTATTTCATCAACCTTGATGGTATCAACAAATTTATAATTAAGGGAATTTTGCACTTCTTCTGCCCCTTTAATGGCATAATTTGCATTAAAAATAATAGAACGGCTGACATAAAAATCGCCCAGGATGCCTTTTCTGAAAACCTCTCCATACTCAACACTGATTTTTTCTATAAAATAATTTACTTCTACAGAGTCCTTAGAACGGACAGCCGGTTTGGTACTTATTATTGATAAGGGCGCAAAACCTGAAAATAATTTATTGTGGAAATAGGAGTAACCTGAGCTAAAATTATCGGCCAAATAGATTTTTTGATTCGTTCCGTAAGAGAAATTGCTCTTTATTTTTGCAACAGAAGAATCATTGAATCCTGAAATTACATCAAGATTGGTCTGCCCCATTGTCTGCACGGTTAAGCCTAAAAGCAAAAAGAGCAGATATTTTGTAAAATTTATTTTCATTATCTTAAAATAGTATAAGTAATATGTTAATTTATTCAAAAAAAGAGAAAAGCCCAAATTCCCCTTAGAGACTGTTGGAAAATTAAAAACAAACAAAGTATATTCCCGGAGATATTTGAATAATTGCATCTAATGCAGTTTATATAAGCCCGGGTCCGCCCATACCCCTTACAAAGGGGCAGATGGATATTCACACAGCCTCTTAATGTTGCAGCATAAGCTGACTTAACAGGCTATTATAGTCAGGAACAACATTAAGCTTTATTAATCTGCAAAAATATAAAAGCCCCGGATAGAACAATATCCGGGGCTTTTTAGAAATATTATAAAAAGATGGAAGAAATAATATTAATTCTTAAGCAACTCTTCCCGCAGCAATTTGTCTTAACCTTGCAACGCGTTCTTCAATAGGAGGATGGGTTGAGAACAGTTTATTTATGCCGCCGCCGCGTAAGGGATTTATGATAAACATATGGGCTGTTGCCGGACCTGCGTGGTCAATCGGTTTCATTTCATTGCCATATGATATTTTTTCCAAAGCTTCTGCCAGGGCAAGCGGATTACGCGAAATTTCCGCTCCGCCAGCATCGGCAGCAAATTCCCTTGACCTTGAAATTGCAAGCTGAAGTAAAGTAGCAGCAATGGGAGCAACAATCATCAGTACCAATGAGCCGATCAATCCGCCATTGTCATCATCATCACTTCTGCCGCTAAAGATCATTGCCCATTGAGCCATCTGGGCAATAAATGTAATTGTACCGACTACAGTAGAAACAATAGTACCCGTAAGAATATCTCTATGTTTAACATGTGCCAGTTCGTGGGCAATTACCCCGGCCATTTCTTCATTACTAAGGCCTCTAAGAATACCTGTAGTAGCAGCTACAGCTGCATGCTCAGGATTTCTTCCTGTTGCAAAGGCATTAGGTGTATCATCTTCAATTATATAAAGTTTAGGCATTGGAATGTTTGCATTTTGTGCAAGCTGCTCAACCATATTATAAAACTTGGGCACCTCTTCCCGTGTAACTTCTTTAGCCTTATACATACTTAAAACAATCTTATCGGAAAACCAATAAGAGCCGAAATTCATCATTAAAGCAAAGACAAATGCTATTGCCATACCGCCTCTTCCGCCAACAAGATATCCTACTGCAAGAAACAGTACGAACATTACGGTCATCAGGAATACGGTTTTAACGGTGTTCATATTTTCTCCAAATTATTCTTATAAATTTATTAAAAGTTAGGTGCTGATTCAAGATACTTTACTTTGAGGTCATTTGCTAATTGGCGGAGCTATACTTACATTTTAGCTGTAAATATTATATATAAAGAATGACAAAAATTAACTTACTCTTAGATAACAGCCCTTTACTTTTTGACGGTGCAATGGGAACTCAATTGCAGAAGAAGGGGCTGCCGGCCGGGTATCCGCCGGAATTATGGAATTTGGAATTTCCTGAAATTATTAAAGGAATTCATTCTGATTATATTACCGCCGGGTCTTACATAATTACAACCAATTCTTTTGGGGCAAACAGAAAGCGTCTGGAATTTTCAGGATATGATTCTGATGTATTCCAGTTAAATAAAGCAGCCGCTGAATTGGCAAAATCTGCCGCCAAAGACAAAGCTCTTGTTGCAGGAGATATTGGACCAACAGGTTTAGGATTGGAGTCTTTTGGAGAATTGTCAGAAAAAGAAGCAGCCGGGATTTTTTATGAGCAGACTGCAGGGTTATTAGCAGGAGGTGTTGATTTGATTCTTATGGAAACAATGCTGTCGTCCGCTGAAGCCATTATAGCTGTTAAAGCTGCCAAAGAGGCCGGAGCAGAAACCATAGGGGTCTCTTTTACTTTTGAAATTATTAATAACAGAATATTTACTCCATTTGGAGAGGCCCTTGCTGACATACTCTTAAAACTTGAAGATACAGGAATAGATTTTATTGGCTCTAATTGCGGAAATGGTTTTGAAAACATGAAAATAATTGCAGCCCAACTAAAAGAAAAGACCAAACTGCCGGTAATAGTAAAGCCAAATGCAGGTATGCCTATTTTGACCGGCAACCGGTATATTTATAACGAAACAAAGGAAATGTTTGCCGGGTTTGTAAAATATGCGAAATCAATAGGGGTTGAGTTTATAGGCGGATGCTGCGGAACCGATTTTTCTTACATTGAAGCGGCGGCTGAAGCGTTAAAGGCTTAGTCCGTCTTAAGTCACAAGGATGTCATTTGAATTTTTATTCTTTAATTGTAACTTTACATCAAATTATTTCATAAAATTTTGAAGGATATAAAATGGCTCAATTAATAGCACATGCCGAGATCCCTGTAAAAGACATAGATAAAGCAAAAGCTTTTTACGAACAACTTTTTGGATGGGAGTTCAGACCATTCGGGAATGGATACCTCCTTTTTAATAACCATAAAGGCATAACAATAGGGTTGAAAAAAGTTGATGAAATCCAGAGCGGCAATACTACTATTTTTCATATAAATATAAAAGAAATTGAAAAGTACCTCGATAAGGCTAAAGAGTTAGGCGGAAAAGAAGTAAGGGCAAAGACCATTATTCCTGCTATGGGCTATTATGCATTAGTAGGAGATTTAGACGGTAATACGATAGGGCTATTCCAAACAAATTAGTTTGAATTTACATTTGTAAAGCGCCAAAGAAAAATCTCATTTTCTGCAAAAAACAAAAGCAGAGTTACGCATCATGGCAAAAAGCATTAAAGATTCCTGCTTCATGTTCGGAATTATGCAACCCTGAAAGCATGTGGCTACGCCAGGTGACATTATGATTTCTTCAGAAATGTTTGCCAGGTTTGTAAAATATGCAAAACCAATAGGGGCTGAGTTTATAGGCGGATGCTGCGGAACCGATTTTTCTTACATTAAAGCGGCGGCTGAAGAGTTAAAGGCTTAGTACGCCATAAGTCACAAGGATGTCATTTGAGTTTTTATTCTTTAATTGTAATTTTGCATCAAATTATTTCACAAAATTTGGAAGGATAAAAATGGCTCAATTAATAGCGCATGCCGAGATCCCGGCAAAAGACATAGATAAAGCAAAGGCTTTTTATGAACAACTTTTCGGATGGGAGTTTGGACCATGCGGAAATGGATACCTCCTTTTTAATGACAATAAAGGCATAACCATAGGATTGAAAAAAGTTGATGAAATCCAGAGTGGCAATACTACTATTTTTCATATAAATATTAAGGAAATTGAAAAGTACCTCGATAAAGCTAAAAGTTAGGCGGAAAAGAAGTAAAAGCAAAGACAATTATTCCTGCGATGGGCTATTATGCATTGATAGGAGATTTAGACGGTAATACTATAGGATTATTCCAAACAAATTAGTTTGAATTTACATTTGTAGAGCGCCAAAGAAAAATCTCATTTTCTGCAAAACACAAAAGCAGAGTTCTGCATCATGTTCGAAATTATGCAACCCTGAAAGGGTGACATTATGATTCCTTTGTAATTTTAAATTCAATAGTGTCACCCGTTCCGGGTTTCGTGCCCTTTATGACTCATGTCTCTACTATAATTCCACCCTTTCAGGGTTCCATCTCGGCATCTTTTTCCCATAATCGTTTCGGGATTATCTTAAAAGTCTATGAGCTGGTCTTAGAGAAATCTCAATGCAAGTCACCGCAATAAGGCATCTGGCATTCCTTAAATATTACCGAATAGATAACAGTTGTGCTAATTCAGAAATAATGGTAAGAGGCGTATTTGATTGTTAAAGTGTCACCATGCATAAAATAACATACATATTTCCGCCGAAATATGGGTTATACCGAATGTAAATCATTCTTTTTATTTTAGCGCCAAATGAATATTTCGCGTTAATGATATCCCGTCCCCTACCTTGAATTTTGTATTAGGAATAGATACAGGCAATTTTCCTGTTATATCATTCTGCCCTGCAATTGCATTTAACATTGCTTGTTGGGAAGCAGGCACATCGCCATATGCACATAAATACGTGCTGACCTCGGGAAAGGCTGACAAAAGATAAGGATTTCCGAAACTTAATATCATCACGTTCTTATTAATTTTTACTAACTTATTTATAAAAGCTATATTCCTTTTTGAAAGCCTGACAGTTCCCTGGAATGCTTTAGATCTTATGTAGGCAGGGACAATTACCAAATCTGAATTTGCTGCTGCTTTTAGTGCTTTATTATAAATTACAGAAGAAGAAGTTGTACCCAAATAAAATTTCCGTGCAGCTCCAAATTCATGTTCATATATTGAGGAAAACTCTTTTGCAGTTTCCAGACCATGCCCTTCATATATGGTTACAAGTGAAATATTCTTTTTCTTA
>JAUZPC010000099.1 GCA_030706105.1 Bacteroidota bacterium
AGCTTAACAGCCCCGCTGCTTTGTATCAATATAGTGAGATATTATTTAGAGCAGGGAACACCGATGAAGCAATTGAACAGTTGTCCAACATAGAAAAATCATACCCTAAATCAGAATATGCCTACAGAAGTGCATATCTGGCGGGATGGATTTATTTTAAAAATGAAAGTTATTCAAATGCCATTGAGTCATATAACGAAATATTACTACGTTACCCTGAAAGCCCAATAGTTCCGCAAGTCTATTATTCATTAGGAGATGCATATTATAATTCAGAAAAATATGAAGAGTCAATAGCCAATTACAAAAAAGTTATTACAGATTACCCTACATCTCCATATTTCCTGGATGCCGTAAGCGGAATTCAATACTGTTATGAAGCTTTAGGCAGTCCGGACAAAGCAACAACTGTAATAGATGAATATTTGGCAGGTAATACGGGATCAAAACAATCTGACCAATTGCTTTATAAAAAAGCTGAAATACTTTTTAACGCGAGATTATACTCACAGGCAAAAGATAATTTCGTTAAATTTCTTGGTGCCTACCCTTCAAGCAAATTACTCCCTGATGCATATTATATGCTTTCAAAGTGCTATCATAATCTTGAGATAAAAGAGGATGAAATTGCCAGTCTTAAATTATTGATAAATAAATATGCTGAAAGTGAAATTGCTTTTAATGCTGTAATGGACCTGACTACGCTTTATAACAAAAATAAAATGTACGATTCATCCGTTGCCGCTTTTGATGTAATGCTGACAAACAAAAAAGACCTCCCAAGGGCAAGTGAATTGTTATATAACAAGGGACTAACATTAGCACATAAAGGGGATGTAAATGCAGCGTTGGATGTATTTGTTGAGACCATGCAAAATTATCAGGGGACAATTTTTTCTGATAAAGCAATGTTTGAGATTGCTTTGATTGAATTGGCTGCTGAGCAGTATGAATTTGCCGAAAAGTACTTTAAGAATTTGGGCGAAACCAGAACTGATGAACTGGGGGCTGTGTCGCAGTACAATTACGGCTTTACAATGTTTAAGCAAAAGAAATACCAGGAAGCATCTGAGGCCTTTGAAAAAGTACTTTCTAAATTCTCAAATTTTAATGAATGGAATACAAAAGCTTCTCTAAAATTGGCCGAGACTTATGTCCTATTAAAAGAGAAAGCCAAAGCAAAAGAATTATATAGAAGTGTCCTTAAAAAACATCCTAAAGATATTTACGGTAAAGAAGCAAAACAGAAATTGGAAAATCTAAGATGATAAAATATATTCTAACATTTATTGCATGCTTGTCTATATTTATATTTGGACAGGATGAAGGCAATAAGCAAAAAGAGCCGGATGTGGAACTGCCAAAATTTGTAATCTATGGTACGCAGAAAATGAATATTGGTAATGTGGAGAAACTGGAAGCTGAGGATGTTTCAAATTTATCCGAAAACATTATTAAACCATTTGTACTTCTGGATGAGTCAAAAATGTCAGGGCTTAGCGGCTCTGAAAATCTTCCGGTCAGAGTGCACGACTCAGTAAAAATTATTAAGAATAATTTGGATCTTCAGGCAGGATTTTATACCATACCATTTGCTAATTACAATCTGCAAATACCGTTTAAATCCGGTTTCTTTCAGGGTAATTTCTTCGGAAAGAATACGCGTCCCTTCGTTGATTATTCAGATAATTATAAAGTAGGGGGCGAACTGAAGTTCTCATTATTCTCTGATGATGTTTCTTCTTTTTTACCCTCAACAAATTATAACTTTATTGCCGGCTTTCAATCTGACGATTACAAGTTTTACGGAGGTAGTGAACCCGCTCTTAAGCGCAGCCTGAATAATGTATATACTCAGATAGATATTAAAAATCTTTCAAAACAGGTTTTTTACTTCGGGGTAAATGCTGTGGACGAAATCAATAATATTAAAACCGAGAACTATTTAGACAACCTTTTACAGATAAAGCCGTTTTTAAGAATGCAGTTGACTGATTTTAGTCTGGGTATTAATGTTGATTATAAAAATCAAAATATAACCAACAATACTGTTTCTAAACAGAATACACAATATTTAGTATTAAGCCCCATAGCCACTCTTAGTTTCTTTGACAATATGAAAGTAAACTTCGGTGTAAATTATTCAATGAATAACTACAAAAATAATTTTGCAATTTATTCTGCTTTAGCGTTAAAAGTAGATAAAAATCTTTCATTATTTGCGGATTTTAATCCTAATACTGAGTTTATTACTGCCGGATCTTTATTGAAACAAAACAAATACCTCAATCTTTCCGGTTTTACAAATATGGTGCTAAAAAAATCAAGCTCATTTGCAGCAATTATTAAGTATGAGTACGAGAACATCTTTCAGGCAAGCGGTGGCTTTAGATATACTGCTTTTGATAATCTGCCATATTACAAAATTGATTCAACCGGCAGCAATTTTAACATCCGTGTGGCAAATGCTAAACAGGCGCAGTTTGAATTAAACGGTATTTTATATCCCGGTGCCTACGGATCATTGTATGCATCATTAATTTTTTCTGACACACATAATGATGTTAATCTGAAAGTTCCTTATTTTGAGAAATTATCCGTTAAGGCAGGATATGAGTACAGTTTTGGGAAGTATACATTTGGCGGTGAGTTAAACATTAAAAACTCAATATATACTGACAGCCTAAACCTGAATATGTTGAATAGCTTTTACAAGGTTGACGTATATACGAAATATCATTTCAGCAATAATATAAATCTTGTTGTAAGGGTTGATAACTTATTTGACAGTAAAAATTATCTTTGGCAGAATTATAAAGCGCTCCCTTTGGATCTGTCTGCCGGCATTAGCATAAGATGGTAATTATTATTTATTTTTGTATATTAATATAGGAAATAGCATAAATTTAAATAATGAAAAAAATAGACTTAGTTAAAAAGCTGGCTGCTGCAGCCGGAGTAAAAGAAGACTTACAAATTCAATTTTTTGAGTTTTTTGTTGCTAAGCTTGCGGAAAAGCTTACCCCCGGAGATAATATAACCATTCCCGAGATAGGTGAGTTTTACATTAAGAAGGGTGCAATCAAAAACGAGGAAATGGATGATATCGATTTTGATAATCCTCTTGATATTATGGCTTATCCCGTTGCCTCCGGTGATCATGTAATCTTTATGGTTACTCAAGTAAGTCCTGCACAATTAAATTCTGTTAATGATATCTTTTCGGAACAATTTAATCCTGTAAAAGCGCTGGGTGTTAACGGTAATGAGTCTATGTCTGAATTACTGGATAAAATTATATCAAACAGCCGATACCACAAAAATTTAATTGTGGGACAGGAATATTTAGTAATAGGACTTAAAGAGCTGCAAGTTTTAGATGCCGGCTATTTTGATGAAATATTTTCTGCAGCTAAAGCTAAGCCCGATCTTGAAGACTTCCATGAAAATTTGGATGATGCTTTGGACTCGCAGCCCGAGGAAACGGAAAAACCTGTTACCTCAATAATAGAAGAGTCTGAAGTTGCCGATAAAATTCTTGATGAGTTTGATTACGATTTTGATGATTCTGAATTTGAAAAAGTTGATCCTTTTAATAGTGCAGTTAATAATATATTTCCGGTTGACAGTGAGTTTGAAGAAGATGTTGACAAACTGCTAAATAAGGAAAATAATCCTGTTGATTCAGATGAATTTATAAGAATAACGGATAAACCAAATTTTACTCCCGGCTTTAACCAGGAACCTTCACCTGAAGTTGAAACGCTTGAATCTCTTGAAGTTCTGGAAGAACCTGAGTTAGTTATTGATGAGCCTGAAATTGAGCCGTCACCTTATGAAGAAACAATAAACAATAATGATACAGATAAGGATGATGAGTTAACAGATAGCGAACAGGAATATAGAACAGAATATAAGAAAAGAAGAAAGAATGCCACTTTTATTATCGTTGTAGGATTTTTAATTCTGGTTTTATTGGGGTTGTTGGCTTTTTATAAATTTGGCGGCAAATTATTCACTAAAACAGCCGAAAAAAATGTTACTGTAAAACCAACTACTACCACTATTGAAAGGAAATACGATATCCCTGTAACCTATTCTGATGAGAAGCAGGCGCAGGCCGGGAATCAAAACTCAGAAAAAAAAGCTGCAGTAGTTGAAAATTCTGCTAATAGTGAAAAGAATACTCCTGTTGTTAATAAACCAGGAATAGAAAAAAAAGAAAATATTAAAGAGACAAAGCAAGAAAAATTACCTGTTGATGTAAAAAAGCAGGTACCGGTAAAGAAAGAAATCCCTAAAAAAGAGCCTGTTAAAAAGGAAATAATTACAAAAGAAAGTAAACTAAAAGATAAACCCAAACTGGAACCCAAAAAGGACATAACAAAGGAAGTATCTAAGAATAAACCGGCTGCAGTAGTTAAACAAGTATCCTCGTGGAAAACGCGCGAACAGGCAGAAGCTCAGGCAAAGAAGTATAGAAGCAAAGGTTATAACGCAACTGTTAAAGCAGTTGACCTTGCAGAAAAAGGTACTTGGTATAGGGTAATAGTTAGTTTTAAATCCTTGCAGCAGTCAAATAGTTTTAAAGAGTAGCAAGTGTATTAAGAAAAGATTGTCAGGTTAGTTTAAATGAAAAATACCCAGTCAAATATTGTATCGATATTAGTTTCAGTGCTGATGCATTTGTTAATTATTATTATTCTGTTTATTGTAAAAGTAAATACCGCCAGTGCATCAAAAGAATATGTTGAAGTAAAAATTGAAGACTTCTCCGGAATCGGTAACGGCGGAGGAGGAGGGGGCGGTGGTGGCGGACCTGAAAAATCTTCCGAACTGAAAGAAGGCAACAATCCTGATATTACTGAAAAGACCGCAGAGAAAGTTAAACCTGAAAAGAACATAGATAACAGGGTTTCCGAAGATAAAATAGTTGATAAATCGGTCAACAAAAAACAAATTAAAATTGAAGGAAATAAAGAGGGAAATGTAAAAGTTGCTGTTAAAAAGCTTGGAAGCGGCGGCGGTGAAGATGGCGGAATCGGAACAGGCAAAGGTACAGGAAAGGGAAGCGGACAGGGTTCCGGTTCAGGAACAGGTGTTGGTACCGGCGTAGGCTCCGGTGTTGGTTCTGGTTACGGCAGCGGTTATGGTGACGGCTATAGTATACTTGGCCTCGGTACAAGAAAAATATATAGCGCTCCTTTACCTTCTTATCCCGAGGGTGTATTTGTTGAAGATGACATTAAGCTCGAATTTGAAATTTTATCTAATGGGACAGTCGGAGAAGTTAGAATAGTAAAAAAAGGGAATCCCAGATTGGAAAGTGCAGCAAAGAATTCACTTAAAAAATGGAAATTTCAGGCTGAACCGAATATTGCTTCTCAAAAAGTAAAGATAACATTTCCTTTTAGATTGAAATAAAAGGAAATGCTATAAATACTAAGAAGTGACTAATCTTTTACTTCTTCTGCTGTGTCTTTTTTTGCTACAGGTTCTTTGTAGTACATTCTGTAGAAAAAGAACTCAGCTATTGCCAGAAGAGTAAGTGAAAAAGTATCCATGTCAAATTGTACGCCCAAACCTTCAGGTTTCATAATTAGTTTTGCTATCATACTTGTAACCGCCCAGCCTACAGCAAAAAGGATTCCTATTAAGGCCATATTCTGGAATGCAACAGAGAGGCTTTCACTCTGCCATTTCTTTGTAAAAATATATAGTGCAAAAACTAAATGCGCAAAAAATATAAATGCTGATATCATTTAACTAATTTCTCTTTAATTTATTACTTATAAACCATTTGCCAATAAGTCCGCCAACCATTCCCGTTACAGCAAAAATAACTAAATTTCCACACAAACTCATAAATAAATATGCAGCAGAAAAACCATATCTTCTTATTTGGTCGGCTAAATATTTCAGTAAGTCCAAAGGTTCCTTTAGCATTACTTCCAGTTTGTTGTCTTTTATGTATTGCTCGGTCAAAGGAAGAGCTTCAATAAAGTCATTTGTCCTTGTAAAATAAGTCATTACCGTATCAAATGCTGTTGAAAATATTGCAGCAGCAATACCCGTGTAAAGACCCATTAAAAGACACGTCTTTACTGATAAAAGTTCTTCCAGGGTAAACTGATTCTTATTAATTTTAAGCAAAAACCATAAAGCTAAAACCGATGCCGCAGGAATTATTACACAACAACCGCAGCTCTTAAAAATTGGAATTACAGTAACCACCGCTGCAACAAAGCCGGAAACAACTGCCGGAAAATATTTTTTATAAATCATTATTCTTCAAATCATTAAAAAATTCACTTGCAAATATAGATATAATTACAGAAACAACCATAAACCCTGCCGGTAGTCCTGTAAAAAATGCAACTATCTTGGAATAATTGTACAATCCTATTTTGTAAGAGAATATATCAACAATCATTGGCAGAAATAGTAAAAGGAAACGTAAGTTTACATTAAATCTGATTTTGCCGGCTAATAAAAAGAATAAGGAGGAAAGGAATGCCCCGGCATAAATACCGGTGCAGCGGGCACATACTAAAAAATGGAATCCATTAACCTCAATTGATTTATATGGTATTTGATGGCATATTTTAGAATAAAACAATTTCAAATACGGGTAATATATCTTTATATGAGGATTATTGGTTATTGCCACTATGGAAAAACCGACTATAAAAATTCCTAGCATAAATACTAACAACAGCCGCAGAATAATATTTTTATTCAACTTTTTGATAAATTAAAATATTACTTTTAGTCAGGATATAAAAGCGGTCCTTATAATAAATAGAACTTACAGCAACGGCATCTCCCAGATCGATATTAACTTGAGATAAAAGTATATTGCTGTTATTATTTAAATCCGAAATATAAATTTTATTTTTGCCTGTAAGTGTAATAATATTGGAAATAATTCTTATATCTGAAATACTATCCTTTAAATTTTCAATTTTTATTCCAGTCCCAAATTGGTCAAAAAGTACAAGTTTTTTATTATCTAAAACGTATAAATCATTATTATTGCTGATTGCCATTTTAGAAGGATTAGAAAGAGCGAATTTCCCATAATCAAATCCGCCAAAATTGCTGCTGAAATTTCTAAAAATATCAAACTTAACAATCCGTTTATTCTCGGAGTCTAAAATAAACATATCGCCCTGTTTGGAATAAACACAGGCCAACGGAAATCCAAATTGTGCAGAAGGATTATCAGCCTCCCGTGTAGAAAGCACTGAGTTAAAATTTAAATCCCTGTCAAATAGTTTAATGGAATGATTATTTTTATCAGCAACCATTACATACAGTACAGAAGCGAAAACATCATTGGGGCAATCAAACGCCTCATTGTCCCATCCGGTGCCTCCGGCAGTTTTTAATACTTCACCATCCAGGCTTAATTTGGTTATTTCATTAGTGCTGATGTCTGTTATATAAATAAAGTCAGTCGGACTAATGTAAAAAGACGCAGCATCATAAAAACTGCCCACAGCCTTAACAAATTGAAAGTTCTGTGAATAAACTGCTGTGCTCAAGACAAACAACAAAATTGATAAATAACTTTTCATAAACTTTTAGATTATTTTATATTTTAATGTAATTAAAAAAAACATAAACCGAAATAGAAGTAAAATATCACGCTTTCACTTCTTTACTTTCAAAAATTGGAGTTTCGGTAGTGGTGGTGTCTTTAACCCTGACAGTAAGGACTGGTATATCAAGAGCGTGCCTTACTCCATTTACAGTTTGGCCAAAGATGATATCGTTTATGCCTGAATGGCCATGTGTACCCATTACCAGCATGTCAAAGTTATATTCTTTTGCAATTGCAACAATTGTCTGTACCGGCTTACCATTTCTTAAGCAAAACTCAACCGGCAGATTTGGCTTTTCAATTTCCCTAACAAGCTCTTCCATATAAGCTACGTCTTGTTTTGAGTGTTGTGTCTCAGAAAGGTCACCATATACTAATGCACCGGGGGACTCCATAATATGGATAAGTGTTAATTTTGCCTGATCAGGTTTTGCAATAGAAAGAGCCATAGAAATAATGTCGTTATCACCAGGTCCGTTTTCAATTGCTGCGCCAATATTTTTTATGGTTTTTAATGAAAGATTTTTAGCTATAATTTCACCGCGGGTGATAATACCGCTTTCCCATTTTTTCTTTATTCCAAAGAACGGGGCTAAAAATATGTAAAGCAGTACACAAACTAGAAATATGATTATTATGAATATAAGTACAAAAATCCAATAGGGGACAAGCGAGACGATAGAAACTAACTCTAAATATACGAGCCAAACATTTAAATATGTAATGGTACCTGCAATAGCCCATGCCAGTACTTTAAGCCACGGCTTATTTGCAAAATTACCCATTTTATCTTTATCTGATGTAAAATGTACAAGCGGAATAACGGCAAAAGGAAGCTGCAAACTTAAAATAACCTGAGAGAGAATAAGCAAATTATAAGTACCTTTATTTCCGGAAATTGCAATTACAATAACGGCAGGTATAAGGGCAACACTTCTTGTAAATATTCTTCTCACCCAGGGGCGCATCTTAAAATTTAAAAAACCTTCCATGACTATTTGGCCGGAAATAGTACCGGTAAGGGTGGAGCTTTGTCCTGAAGCCAATAAAGCGGCAGCAAATAAAATTGGGGCAAGGGTACTTCCTAAAACAGGCGCAAGAAGGCTATGTGCCTTCTGTATTTCTGTTACAACTATTCCCTTACTGTAAAAAGAAGCAGCAGCTACAATTAAAATGGCGGCATTTACAAAGAAAGCAGCATTAAGCGCAATTGCAGAGTCTAAAAAATTGTACTTACTTGCTTCAGCTCTGCCAGTATAAGTTTTGGCAATGGATCTGGACTGCACTAAAGAA